>RPPD01000049.1 GCA_003818675.1 Spirochaetaceae bacterium | reverse complement strand
GGGAATTCTTACATGGTGTTTCCTGACAATATCAATAAAATCATTGATTACATTGCCAATGCTTAGCTGTGCCAAAGACATGTGATGGTAATATGTTATAAGGTGTTCAATATCAGTGTAAAGCTCGCGAGAAACGCTTGCGTCCTCAACAAGCTCAAGGTCCCGCAAAACCTTTACAAGTCGTCTTGCATCGCGAGCGACAAAAGCTTCAAGTGCCCGCCCCAGTTCCTGCCTCATAAAATCATTGACAAAACCCACTATGCCAAAATCAACTGGAGCTATAATGTTTCCCGGCAAGATAAAAATGTTGCCTGAATGCGGATCTGCGTGAAAAAAACCATTGACAAAAACCTGTTTGAAAAATGAATCGATACCCCTTTGGGCAATGATTTTGCAGTTGTATCCATTGGATTTCAGGATATCCAATTCTGATATTTTTATTCCGTGGATGTAATCCATGACAAGTATTTTTTCTGTGCAAAAATCACGGAAAATGTCTGGAATAAAGACTTCGGGATCCTTCGCAAAATACTTGTGAAAGCTCTCAATATTCCTGGCTTCCCTCAAAAAATCAAGTTCATGCACCAGGTTGGCGGAAAACTCAGATATTATGTCTTTGGGGTGAAAAAGTGCAACTTCCGGCAGATAGCGCTCTGCCAAATCTGCAAATGTTGCAAGAACTTCAAGGTCAACCGCCACCTGTTCGTGAACACCAGGGCGTTGAATCTTTACTGCCACCTCTTTTCCTGAAAGAAGTATGGCGCGATGAACCTGTGCAATCGATGCCGCTGCATCAGGTGTTTCCTCAAAGGATTTGAAAATCGATGAAAATGGAGAGTCAAACTGAGATTCAATTATTTCATGCACCAGGCCGTTTGAAAAAGGAGGCACCTGATCCTGAAGCCTCGAAAGTTCCAATATCATATTTTGTGGAAAAAGATCAGGACGCATGCTCATCATCTGGCCAAACTTGATAAATGTCGGGCCAAGTTCTTCAAGTGCACACCGGATCCTTACTGCAAAAGGCTTTTCAAGATTGTCCCTGAATGCTTTGACTGGAATACCCTTGATTCTATTTTTAACCTTAAGACGTGAAAGGATTTCGGAAAAACCATAACGTATCAGAACAGACAATATTTCCCTTGTCCTTTTGAACACGGTCTTTTTCTTCATGGATTTTTCCTCCGATAACACACCAATGACAAGTATAGTTTGTTTCCTGGCTCTTGACCATGCCAGAAAATCGCTTTAATGTAGCCTTTGAATAAATTTGAAAAAGGAGGCGTCATGCGAACGTTCAAGCAGGCTGATAAATTAAAGGACGTCTGTTATGACATACGCGGACCAGTAATGAAACAAGCCCAGCTTCTGGAGGAAGAGGGTTATCGCATTTATAAGCTAAATATTGGCAATCCAGCGCCATTTGGACTATATGCGCCTGATGAGATTATCCACGATGTCATTCTTAACATCAAAGACGCTGAAGGATACAGTGATTCAAAGGGGCTTTTTGCCGCACGCAAGGCTGTAATGCAGCATTGCCAGGAAATCGGCATAAAAAATGTAGATGTTAATGATATTTATACGGGAAATGGTGTAAGTGAACTGATTGTCACGTGCATGCAGGGACTGCTTAACAGTGGTGATGAGATGCTTATACCAATGCCGGATTATCCGCTATGGACAGCAGCTGTAAACCTGTCTGGCGGCAAAGCCTTGCATTATGTCTGTGATGAAAAATCAAACTGGATGCCAGACTGCGCTGACATCCGAAAAAAAATATCGACTAAAACAAAGGGAATCGTAGTAATAAACCCAAACAATCCAACAGGAGCTGTCTATTCAAAAGAAGTTCTTGAAGAAATTATCCAGATAGCCCGTGAAAACGAGCTTATCATATTTGCCGATGAAATTTATGAGAAAATACTCTACGAAGGTGCAAAACACTTTCCACTTGCCTCACTGGCAGACGATGTTTTTTTCATAACATTTAATGGATTGTCCAAGGCTTACAGACTCGCTGGATTCCGTTCCGGATGGATGATCCTGAGTGGTGCCAGGGAAAAGGCAAAGGAATACATTGAAGGCCTGGATATTCTTTCATCCATGCGCCTTTGTTCAAATGTTGTAGCACAACTCGCGGTACAGACATCACTTGGCGGGTACCAGAGCATTGATGACCTGGTTGCGCCTGGCGGTCGTTTGCGCGAGCAGCGTGATCTCTGTCACAAAATGGTCACAGAAATTCCTGGCATTACATGTGTAAAACCCATGGGCGCACTTTACCTTTTTCCAAAAATAGAGACAACCATGTTTAACATCAAAAACGATGTAAAAATGGTGCTCGATCTTCTCTCGGATCAGAAGGTCCTTTTGGTGCAAGGCACTGGATTCAACTGGAAGGAACCAGACCACTTCAGAATTGTCTTTCTTCCGAATATAGAAGACATGAGAGAGGCCATGACCAGGATTGGAAAGTTCTTCGCCAATTACAAACAGGAATAAAAACCGATAGAGGTTACTTGTATTCGCCGCTTGAAAGATTTATTGTCAATTTGTTGTCAGAAGGCGGCAGATCGTGCCATAGACTGATCACAAGGCTCTTTCTCTGGTTTATTACGAGCCACCCGATAAAGCTCAAGTTACTGTCATCAATCAGGGCGCGATCCTGAACTGTTGCTCCGGGCGGAATTTCAACGCCGGAATAATGTGCCACGAATGCATCAGCCACCTGTGGGGCAAGCCTGTTTGCGTCCTCGTCGGGAACCCAGTATTTTTTCATGGCTGTAATGGATATGCGTGCTATGCCTTCATGGACATATTTTTTTGAAAACTCGGGGAAACCCTCGGGATGTGACGGAATGGAAGAAATAAAATATGAGTCCACTGTCATGGTGTTGTCTTTTATGAAAATGCTTCGGATAGGCGAGGGGTAGGTGACGAGAGAACCAGTCTCTATATCAAACAAAAATGAGGAGTTTTCATTTTTGTGTAATGTAATGTCCTGTGCATGGTAGTGACCTGTGAAGACGCATCTGACTTTGTATGCGGCGAACATATCCGCAATCTGCCTGTATCCAGCCACAAGATACTCCCAGAAACTGTCATTCTGACCCGAAAAATGTTCCACTATACCATGATGCATAAAAGCAAATACAGCCTTTTTTTCAAAAACCGCGCGTTCCAGTATCTTTTCAGCCCATGTAACGGTCTTCTGCCGGAATCTGCCTGCAACAATTGGTTTTTCACCTTCCCTGTTTTCCATGTATCGGCATGCATCGAGAGCCAGGAGCCACAACCCCGGAACTGGTTCAGCAAGATATGAAAGCGAGTCAGGATCACGTTCAATTGCTCCTGAATAACCAAATGAATCATAGATTGACGCGAAATCTGATGCCTGAATGGTATCTGTTTTTTCTTTACCCGTAGCTGTAAATTTAAAAGAATCAGAATTGTTGATATCATGATTCCCGGGTGCGACAAATATCTGTTTCCCTGAAGCCTCAATGCGCTCAAATGCATTTTTTGCCATCAAATGACAGAGTTTCTCGCCATCCTTGGTCAGATCACCTGGTACAAGGATAAACTGTGCTGCAGACGAGGAAATCCTTGTCACTGCGGCATCCATAATTTCCGGACTTTCACGAAGAAGCTTGCGATCCTCGTCAAGGTAAGTTTCAAAGGCTTGACCAGAGGTACCAAGGACAGGATCATACAGGTGAAGATCACTTATTACCATGAAACTGCAATCAGGATAAACAGGTTTATATGAAGCAAGTTTCTCCTGCAAGGCCTTGTCAGAAAGATACTGAAATTGATATTTTACTTCATTATCTGGAAAAAAGAATACAAGCCAAATAACAATTGCAAGCGCACAGATTGCTGCAATAACAATGATTTTTTTTGCTGTCATAAAGAACATTGTGTACTGAAAAAAAAAGCTTGTCCAATGACTTTTACTATATTTTCTTTAAAATCTTCCAGCCTGTGGGAAGCATTAATGAAGCCGCAGCAATCTTTATGAGGTCTCCCGGAATAAAGGGAAGAACACCCACTCCAAAAAGATTTTCTTTGATGAAAAACGATAGCTGCAAAACGCCAAAAATATAGATAATTATATTTCCAAGAATCATGGTTACGATTGCAGTGTAATACTTCCTGTCCATGCCAGATTCAGCAAGATGTCCGACTGCAAGAGACGCTATAAAAAAACCGATGATATATCCGCCTGTCGGGCCTGCTATGGAGCCTCCAAGATACCAAGGCATCTGAGTCAGGCCGTAAAGCATAAAAAGTCCCACAGAGACAGCGGAGCGTCTTGCGCCTAAAAGCATGGCCGAAAAAAGCACAATGAATGTCTGCATTGTTATTGGAACCGGCCAGCCGATTCTCCAGGCTGAGGAAAGAGCCATAATGAAAGAAACCGATGTGACAAGGATGATATCAAATAAAAACGCTTTTAACCTTGAATTTGGCTTGATCAAATCAGCATAGGTTCTGGTAGTCATGAAAAATCTCCTTTTCCGCAATAAAAAAGCATGATAATCATTTTGATATTTTGTGAATGATGTTATACAGTTTTTTTCCGGTGTATGCAACCCCCCGAATTGTGCAATATGCGACCGGTTTATTTCTTCTCCATGACCTCAAGATCGGTAAAAATGACGGGCCCGTTCAGGGTTCTCAGGGTTATTGATTTTCCATCAAAATTAAAATTTCTGACTGGTGCAAAAAGCTTAAGATCGCCGTTGACTGAAACGGAGATTATGCCAAGATCGATATTTACGTATGCTTCGATCTTCAATTCATCTGTTATCTGTTCGGCAACAAGCACGCTGCCGATTTCTATCATGTTTGCATCGCTGTACGACCTGTAAAGCTGTACATATGTACCGGGATTGCCGTAATGACCGTTGTCACGGGTAACCCAGAACAGAAGGGAATTTCCGAATCCATAAAGATCACCAGGGCCTGAATTACCGGCAAATAAATGGAGCCCGTAGCCGATCCTCCCTATACCAGTCGCTTGTGCGGTACAAGAATACAAATAGTTGGAATTTTTCTGTTCAAGCTGGATTGAATATTTCGCGTGGGGGAGCAGGGAGTTATTTTGCGCTATTGCCTTGCCAGTGAATATCCAGTCTCCTGAAATTGACTTCCCTGAATCAAAACCCTCAAGAACCTGTTTGTATTCAGCCCGGTCCGGGATGCTGTTTTCCTGGGGAAAACATGGAAAAATGAAAATTGTAAATAACAACAGCGGGATATAAGGCTTCATATTATGCTCCATATGATGAAGTTTCCTCCAAATCATTGCTTTCCGCAAGTGAATTTCCATGATACGATGCCGCCAGGAGAAAACATTTTTTGAAGGGGAGATTGCTTTATTACCTGAACTGGATATTTGAAACACGGATCAATAAAAACAGGATCCCCTTGAACAGTTCAATCATACTCACGGATGAATGCAATCTTCATTGCCGTCATTGCACTGTTGCCCATCTGGGATATCCCAAACAAAACTTTTCATCAGTAACGGAAGATATTGATAATTTATACAATCTGGGTTCCAGGATGCTCGTCATAACCGGCGGGGAGCCTTTCTTGTGGAGGGATGACTCTGGTAAAAATGTCGAGGATGTTGTGCGTTACGCGAGATCCATGGGCTTTTTCCGGGTTGTCATCTGCACAAACGGAACTCTTCCGCTTCAGTCAGGAGCGGATTTCCTCTGGGTTAGCCTGGACGGTTTTCAGGAAGAACATGAATCTTTGCGAGGTTCTATCTATGGAAAAGTGGTTGCCAACATTGCACGTTCACACCACAGGGGTATTTTCATCAATTTCACCATAAGCAACGGGAATGAAAGGCATTTTGAAAAATCCGCTGAAAAAATACTGTCTCTGCCTAATGTACGGGGAATACTGTTTCATCTTTATACAAAATACATCGGCGGTAATGATTCATTGTCATTGCAGGATTCAACACGCGCCAATATCCTTCGGCGCCTTGCAGCCTTCAAGAAAAGACATCCTTTGAGGACATTCAACACATTTGCCGGGTTGCACGCCATGATTAAAAACAACTGGCAAAGAGGCACATGGGCGAGCGTCACAATCAATCAGGGACAACTGACCGAATGCTGTTGCCGGTCAGGAATATCAAATGATTCAGTGTGTCATGAGTGCGGGTGTTCCCCCGCGGTAGAGACATGGGTGCTCGCGTCACTCAAGTTTTCCGCATTCATTGAGAATTTGCGATACCTTTAACAGGAATGGAAAATATCATAAATGATTACGAAAGCCTTGCGCATATTCCTTGGAAAACATTTCAGCCCGTTCCAATTCAGGAATGCGCCGGACTATTTTCCCGACTGCGACGTTCCAAATCTTGGACTTTATGTCCATATTCCATTTTGTGCAGAACTTTGCCCGTTCTGCCCGTACTTCAAGGTCCGGGCAGAACCGGAACTCATGACACGTTATCTTGATGCGTTGTTGCAGGAAATCGATCTTGTCGCGGAAAGGACAGGTTTTTCAGGAAGAAATGTGAACAGCCTCTATTTTGGCGGAGGCAGTCCCGCAATCATGATAAATGATCTCCTGACTATCAGGCGCAAAATTGACATGTATTTCAATATTTCGGGTCATACGGGCATAGAGCTGCATCCCAGGGATGTAAATCCCGCTGCTGTGAAGAAATTGCGGGATTGCGGATTTGACATGGCAAGCCTTGGCATACAGTCGTTTTCTTCTTTACTCCTTTCAAACCTCGGAAGACCGGCATATGACGCTCGTGGATCATTGAAGTTACTGGCACAGGGAGGATTTGCCGCGATCGATGTCGATCTTATTTTCGGCATACCGGGTCAAACAACAGTTTCATTAAGGGATGATTTCCTGAAAGCCGCGGAATATGGAGCAACGCAGATTTCGACATATCCTTTCATGGATTTTTCTTATACACAAAACAAGCACAAACCGATGGACCTGAGGCAAAAGAAAATCCTTCTTGAATGTCTTCTTGAAACAGCAAGAGAAGCCGGATTTTCCCGGACATCTGTCTGGACATTCGGGAAAATAAATGTGCCGCGCTATTCTTCAATCACAAGGGATTGTTTTATTGGTTTCGGCCCGAGCGCAACCACCCTTGGAAAACAGGATTTCAAGATGAACACATTCTCGGTGGAGGCATACATAGAAGCCGTGTCTGGAGGCAAAATCCCCACAGCACTGCGACATCCGTTCAGCTCAAGGACCAGAAAGGTTTACTGGCTTTTCTGGAACTGTTACAATGGTTTCCTGTCAAAAAAAATCTATAGCGAACTGTTTGGAAGCGGTATTGAGAAGGATTTTCCTTTCGCGCTGTCTTTGGCCTGGATGCTTGGAATCGCCAGACCCGGACATGAAGGCTGGAAACTCACTGCATACGGAAGTTATCTTTTCCACATTGTCGAGCAGCACTATACAAGGCAATATATAGACAAGACATGGAATATTTCAATGACCCAGGCATGGCCGGAAAAATTATTCCTTTATTGAGCCGGAGCGCCTCGCCTTGACCATCATCAACAGCGCCTTTATAATCGACAAATTATGAGTGTAAGAGTAAGATACGCACCGTCTCCAACAGGTCTTCAGCACATTGGCGGAGTGAGAACGGCATTGTTTAATTATTTTTTCGCAAAAGCAAACAATGGGAAATTCATTCTTCGCATAGAAGACACTGACAGGACCAGATATAACCCTGATGCGCTCCAGAATATCTACGACACATACAATTGGCTCGGCATACACTGGGACGAGGGACCTGATGTGGGAGGACCATACGGACCATATGTTCAGTCAGAGCGCTTCGACCTGTACAAAAAACACGCACAGGTTCTTATAGAGAGTGGCCATGCATACAAGTGCTTCTGTACATCTGAAAGACTTGAGGCCCTCAGGGCTGAGCAAACCGCAAAAAAACAGAATCTCGGATATGACCGCAAATGCAGGAATTTTAGCGACAGCGAGCGTGCGAAGCTTGAGGCACAAGGTGCTCCATATGTAATCCGCTTTGCCATACCCCTTGAAGGCTCAACCGGCTTTCATGATGAGCTTTTAGGAGACATAGAAAAGACAAATATTGATATAAACCCTGATCCTGTTCTCATCAAGTCGGACGGCTTTCCAACATATCACCTCGCCAATATAGTGGATGACCATTTTATGGAAATTACGCATGTTATGCGATCGCAGGAATGGATCTCCTCGGGACCGCTTCATATTCTTCTGTACAAAGCCTCAAATTGGAAACCACCGCTTTTCTGTCACTTGCCCATGGTAATGGGCAAGGATGGACAAAAGCTTTCCAAGCGGCATGGATCCACAAGCGCGGATGAGTTCAGGCAATCCGGATATCTCGCGGACGCTGTTTTAAACTACGTGAGCCTGCTCGGCTGGTCTTACGACGACACAAGGGAATTTTTCTCAAAGGCGGATTTTGAAAACCTGTTTACAATTGAAAAGCTTTCAAAGTCCGGCGCAATCTTTGATTATCAGAAACTGGACTGGTTTAACGGCCAGTATATAAGGAAACTCACGGTTGCGGATTTATCAGCGGCGCTTGTGCCTTATCTTGCAGCCGCAGGCTTTGTCAAAAATCCTCCGACTGATGATGAAGCAACAATAATAGAAAAGATAATTCCGCTTGTTCAGGAGCGACTGACAAGGCTTTCAGATGTCGCAGGATTGGTCGGATTCATTTTCAAGGACGATATCGTGTTGGTAAAAGAGGAACTTGTCCCGAAAAAACTGGATGCACAAAAGACAATTGAGGCCCTGGCTGCGCTTAAAGACCTGGTTCCCGGACTCGCCGTCAAATCCCCTGAAGAAATTGAAAATATTTTCCGCGCCTTGGCGGAAAAGCTCCAGATCAAGCTCGGTGACCTGCTAATGCCTTTGCGCGTGGCACTTACAGGCTCAAAAGTTTCTCCGCCGCTTGTGGAATCCATACTTGTCCTTGGAACAGGCAAGACCCTGGATCGAATTGAAAAGGCGATTGCACTTTTGGGTGAAAACGTATAAAATCAGCACCCAAGAACTAAATCAACCGCGGATTCACGCGGATGAAAAAAGATCAATATGGATGATTGGGATACTACTCCTGGAGTTTGAGTAACCTCAAACTCCGAGCCCAACGAACGAAAGTGAGTTGGGCGGTGTTTATCTGTGGTTCCTTTTTCCGGATTTTGACAAGGAGAAAATATGGCAGAATCT
>RPPD01000048.1 GCA_003818675.1 Spirochaetaceae bacterium | reverse complement strand
ATAAAGGACAGAAATTATGTTATCATCGGCGCGGTGCTGGTTTTCAGAGATATAACCGAAAAGAACAAACTCCTGGAAATCTCGCAGAGAAACCAAAAGCTCGAATCCCTTGGAATACTTGCAGGCGGCATCGCGCATGATTTCAACAACCTCATGGGCGGCATTTTCGGCAATATCGATTTGGCCCTGCATGAATCCAAGGAGTGCAAGGTAACCCAGTTTCTGTCTTTGGCAATGAATACGATTGACCGGGCGCGTGGTCTCACTCAACAGCTCCTCACCTTTGCCAAGGGCGGAGCCCCGGTCCAGAAACCCGCATATCTCTTTCCTCTTATTCAGGAAATCGCGCAATTCACCCTCAGCGGATCGAGCGTTTCATGTCAGTACGATATTGCTCCGGATCTCTGGCCGTGCAGCATCGACAAAGACCAGATCGGTCAGGTTGTTTCCAACATCATCATCAATGCGCAACAGGCAATGCCTTCGGGGGGCGGCATTGAAATAACGGCCGCAAACGTCTCCATGGGTGAAAAAGAACACGAATCCCTGCAAAAAGGCGAGTATGTAAAAGTAACGATCAGGGATCACGGAGTTGGTATTTCAAAAAAAATACTCCCCCATATATTCGACCCATTCTTCACCACCAAGATGATGGGACACGGGCTCGGACTTTCCACCTGTCACTCGATCATCAACCGCCACGGCGGCGCGATAGACGTCGAGTCAAAAATGGACGAAGGCAGCACATTCTGCTTTTATCTGCCCGCCGCCTCAAAACCCGTTGTTTCAAAGCCGGTATCCGATGTCAGGCACATGGGAAGCGGCAGGATAATCATCATGGACGATGAGGAAATCATAAGGGGAACCCTCAGGAATATGCTTGAGTCATTGGGTTATTCTGTAATCTGCACAAATAACGGCTGGGAAGCCGTGGAATTCTACGCCAAAGAAACCAAATCAAACCGCCAAATAGCCGCCGTGTTTTTTGATCTCACCGTACGCAACGGCATGGACGGGAAGGTGGCGGTAAAGGAAATCCGAAAACTCAATTCGAAAATACCGGTTTTTGTGGCCAGCGGATACGCCAATGATCCGGTCATGAAAAATCCCGTTGAGTACGGATTTTCAGCGAGTATAGGAAAGCCGTTTCGAATGATGGAATTGGCTGAAATTCTTGAGAAACACGTAAAAGAAAACAGTGAAAAAAGCGGAACAAATAGAAATGGAATATAAGGATTATTATAAAATTCTGGGTGTTGGCAAAAACGCGACAAAGGAAGAGATAAAAAAAGCATACCGCAAACTCGCCCGGGAACACCATCCGGACATCAATCCGGACAATAAACAGGCGACTGCCCGTTTCGCGGAAATAAACGAGGCAAACGAAGTATTAAGCGACGACCAAAAGCGCAAAAAATACGACCAGCTTGGAACCGATTGGCAAAAGTATCAAAGCACGGGACAAAAAAAAGACTTTGACTGGTCGAGATACGGGTTCGGCGACGGCGAATCCACCGCGTATTCCAGCGGCGATTTTGACGACTTGTTCGGGCGCGGCGCGTTTTCCGATTTTTTCAACAACCTCTTTGGAACAGGAGGCTCAAGCGGACGCAGCCACGCAGGAAAAATCTCGATGAAAGGCGCGGATTATCACGCGGAACTGCCCCTGGATCTGGAAGACGCTTATGCCAAATGCGTCAAGACAATCACGCTGAATGGTCGGAGCATGAGAATCACCCTCGAGCCGGGGATGAGGGACAACCAAACCATAAAGCTGAATGGCAAGGGCGGGCCGGGTGTCAATGGTGGCGAGAACGGGGATTTGTATATCACATTGAAAATAAAACTGAATCCGGTTTACAGAAGGGATGAGAACGATCTGTTCATGGATGTTCCAATCAGTTTTTATAAAGCCGTGCTCGGCGGAGAACATACCGTCAATACTTTATCAGGCCGGATAAAATTGAAAATCAAGCCTGAAACCAAAAATAATACGATCCTCCGCGTCAAGGGCAGGGGATTTCCCGTCTACAGAAAAAAAGGGGAATACGGGGATTTGTATATCAAGCTCGTACTTGAAACGCCCCAGGGGTTGAGCAACAGGGAACAGGAACTTGTAAAAGAACTGGCCAGGATCAAGGGGGAGAAATAAGCCATGAAAAGGAATCAATTTATTTCCATACGGGATTTGTCAGCGCTCTGTAAAATCGAAATCACCGTATTGAAGGAATGGGCGGAGTGTGGATTGATCAGCGTCCGGATTCAGGGAAAAATCGAAGGCATCGCGTCGGACGAACTCCGTGAAATCAGGCGGATCGTCGGATTATACAAGGACCTGGGCGTCAATAATGAAGGCATTGAAATTATTATTGCGATGCGTAACCGCATTCTGGAAATGAGCGGAGAATTGGCCTCGCTTCACAACAAGCTCGAGCAACTTGAAAAAGATCATAGATTCAGATACCTGGAGATTCCGCGGGAAAACGGATTAATTTTGGATTATTACGAGAACCGGGAATAAAATCGGGCCATATCATCATATAGCCGCCTCTTCTTGACCCACATTCACGACCGGAGCAAAATATCGGCATGAAGATCGACCGCCTGCTCTCGATAGTGCTTCTTCTCTTAAACCGTGGGAAAGTGACTGCGCCGGAACTGGCTGAATACTTCGAGACATCCATACGCACGATCTACCGTGACATAGAAACCCTCTGCATCGCCGGCATCCCGGTGATTTCACAACAGGGAACAGGCGGCGGATTTTCAATTTCACCCAATTTCAAGATGGACCGCCAGGTATTCACTTCAAGCGAACTCCTCGCGCTGATCACGGGCCTCAAGGGGGTCCAGTCGGCATTCAGGGATCCGTCGGTGTCCGCCGCAATCGAAAAAGTCAAGGCCCTTGTTCCGGAAGCGGTTACGGCTGACAAATCCGTCGTGATAGACTTCTCTACCTGGGATTACAACACGACTCAGCACGAGCGAATGTCCGTGCTTTACAAGGCCGTGCTTTCCCGCCGGCTTGTGAAGTTTGAGTACGCCAATCTGCAAAACGAGACGACCACCCGGACAGTAGAACCGATCCGCCTTTATTTCAAGGGGAGCGCCTGGTATCTCCTATCCTTCTGTCTTTTAAAAAGTGACTACCGGTTCTTCCGTGTGTCCCGCATCCATGATCCTGTTATGCTTGAAAAAACATTCAAGCCCAGGCCGGACGAGGAAAAAACACAGGGGATGGAGTGGCGGACAAAGCCGGGCGCCCGGCTTCTTCTGAAATTCCCCGCTGATGCACGCGGACGCCTCTTTGGCAAGTTCGACGACAACCAGATCAAGGCTAATCCGGACGGCACACTTCAGGTCACAGCCGTGTTCCCGACCGATGAATGGGTTTACGGACTTCTTCTTGGCCTGGCCGATGTGGTGGAGGTGCTGGAACCGGCTGAAATCCGCAATGAGCTTTTACGCCGGACCGGCATTTTTTTCAAAATAAATTCAAAGCTGACAGACTGATGTCAGGTTTCCTCGTATAGAATTGCCTGAAAATATTGAAGGAGGATATCATGACAAACCAGAACAAAATCATTGCGAAATGCGGCCTGGACTGCGTGAAGTGCGGAGCCTATCAGGCTACCATCCATAACAGCGACGAGCTTCGGAAAAAGACCGCTGACGAGTGGTCAAAAATGTTCGGCGGGGTAATTGACTGGAAAACAATCAACTGCCTGGGCTGCCAGCAGAATGACAAGGCCAAACTCTTCAGCCACTGCATGGTCTGTGGAGTCCGGACCTGCGCCCTGGAAAAGGGTTATGCGACCTGTGCGGAGTGCAAGGATTTCGGGTGTGAAAAGGTGAGCGCAATCTGGAAATATGACGAAAACGCTAAAAAAAGTCTGGAGGCGCTGCGGAGTAGACCCAAGAGCACAATCTGAAAAAAAACTTCGCGGTGCTCCCCACAAAAGGGGCCGCTATGAAATTGTATTTTTGGGGACAACCGCCCGCACACCAGGAACTTTTCTGCTCACATCGTCTATGCGTTCTATCTCTTCCTGCTTCAGCTTCAGGTCAAGCGCACGCACGTTCATCTTGGCATGTTGCGGTTTTGACGCCCCGGGGATTGCCACAACAGCGTCTCCATTGCGCTGGATCATCCAGGCAAGGGCAACCTCGGCCGCGCTTGCATTACAGGTCTTTCCGACCTGTTCCAGACAATCCACAAGCGGCTTTGATTCCGCGAGTCCAGCAGGCTTGAACATGCGCAAGAATTTTCGCGGTCCTGTCAGTTTTTTAATCAGGCCGGGATCCTTGTGGAACTTTCCGGACAAAATCCCTTGCGCAAGCGGCGAGTATGCTATGATTGTAATCCCACGCTCCCTGGCAAGCTCCAGCACTCCGTTTGATTCAATGCGCCTGTTGAGCAAATGATAACGCATCTGGTTTGCGGCAAGCGGAATCCCGCGGCGCGCGAGCGCGTCATGTGCCTTTTCCATGTGCTTTCTGGTAAAATTGCTTACACCTATGGCCCTGATCTTTCCTTCCTCAAAAAGATCTGCCATCACATTCATCTGCTTTTCTATGGAAGAAAACGAGATAGGGAAATGCACCTGGTGCAAGTCAACAGGAAAAGGCGAAAGGCATTTCACTCGATCTGCAAACGTCTTTCTGATTGATTCCGCCCTGCGCATGACTGGCATCCACTTTGTCGCAATCACCACATCACCTGGCTCTACTCCACATTCCTTCAGACCAGAGGCTAGTGCCCGTTCAGAAGCTCCCCAACCGTAGATCTCCGCAGTGTCAAACCATGTTATCCCGCCCTCAAGTGATATCTTGATAATTTCATGCATTGTTTCTGCGGGAAGTGCCGGCCAGTACCTGCCACCTATTCCCACGGCGTCCGAAAACTGCCAGCACCCGAGCCCGATGGGTGAAATGGCAATTCCGGTTTTCCCAAGCTCAACCTGTCTCATCATGCCTCCCTGTATACAATTCCGTGAAGTCCCAAAAGAAACCATAAAATGAAAACCGACAAAATGCAACCTTAAAAAAGACCACACAGACGTTCTTTTTTTGTAACACCATCCCGCTGTTTTTGTTTGTAATATGTCGGACAGATTGCATGTGCATACCTGCAGTCATCTGACAGGGGGCAATAAAAACCGTTGTTACGGAGGAGAATATGAAAAAAAATTACTTGCTTTTTGCAGTCATCACCGCGCTGATAATTTCAGCCTCAGCTGCAGCCATCACATGGGCACAGGATGGACGAGGCCCGGAAAGACATG
The DNA here is from genome assembly GCA_003818675.1 of Spirochaetaceae bacterium. Next base: position 4,043 of record RPPD01000048.1, on the reverse strand, counting down.
GCCCGGCGGCATGGAATCCGGTCGAAAAAATCCGGGAAAATCTGAAATTCATTGAAGATTCCTATATCAAGCTTTTTAATTTCAGCGAGCGGCGCGAAGCGATAAAGAGAGTCGATGAAATCAACACACTGCTGAAAGATGCTGATATACATGCTCGTCCGGCAGTCCTGGCAATCCCTGACAATGAGTTTGGCCAGATGATGCAGGCGATGAACAGAACGCAGTTTTACAAGAACAAGAAGGCTATTTTCACAGCCTATTCACGCAAATACCAGTTCACCGCGAATCAAATCCGTACAATAATGGGAACCCTGCCCTTCATGAATGACAAGGCGGATTTCATAAAGTACAGTTCGGCCTTTGTCAGCACAAAGGAAGAGCTTGTAAGTCTTGTTCAGCAGACAGAGTCGCAGGTGATTGAACAATCGTTCTGACGCGGTTTAATTCCGCATGCCATTTATTGTATTAAACAGCAGATATCAGCGCTGGTGTTGACATAAGCAATCTTGATGGAAAACACCAGCGTTTTTTCTCTCCCGTTATCTTGACGAACAGAAAAGCCAGTTGTAGACTGTCCTCAAATCTCAATTTGTTAGAGGAGTGTCTATATGGCTATGGAAAAGGTAGATTATCTAGTAAAAGGCATCCCGAACCAGCTTTTAAGCATGTTCCGCGGGTTCTGCTCGATTTATGGAAAGACCGAGAGCGAAGGCGTTATTGATCTCATGATCGAGTATATCGAGAAAAACACCAGCGGCGACAAGGCCAACTTCAAGAAAATCGTGGATGAATACCGCGGATCTGCGGGAAAGAAGTCAAAGAAATAGCCTGCAATTTTATGTCTGTACAAAAAAAAGCTGCTGACAGGGGTACTTCTTGTCAGCAGCATATTTATACCGGCGCTGCCATGCGTGTAATCATGATGGCGTTAATTTTTATCTCTGCGGCCTGCGGCTGCACCACTGAAAACAAATCCAACCTGTCTCCTGCTGAAAAAAACGCCCTGCCTTTAAAATCCACCGACGAGGTACTCTATGACATTAAAAGCGGTGTGGCAGTTGGCGAAGTAAAGTTCATCACCAACAATGAAACATTTGCCATTGTAGTCAATATAGCGCAAGCGTCATCAAGACCGCAGGAAGGACGGGCTTCAGTCACATACTATTCCTTCCAGGGCAATTTTGCCGGAAATTATACATCCATATCCGGCATATTTTTCATCCATGCAGGACCTGACGCCAACAACCTGTACATCGCCATCCATGACGGAAATCCGCTGTATGGCGAGGTATTCAGGAAGCACAGACCCGCGGACGAACACTGTTACCTTGTCAGCATCATGGACCAGAAGACATTTATCCGTGTGATGGATCGCAGAAAAGAGCCCTTTGACCCGGCAGGTGTTCTTGACACGCTCACCCCATCACTTGTTTCGCAGACAATAATGCGCGTCCGCTATACAAAATAGAATCTGGAGGAGGTAATGCCTATGCTTTCCGGGGCAAGCACGGATTTTTTAATTGCAATAACATACGACCATGATACAGTTTCACTTATATTGGCATCCGTTTTGCTTACGGTTTTTGTGGTGGTTTTCTGTATTGCATGCTTTCGCATCTCACGCAAGGCCGGTTTTTCTGCGTTCATATCCTCCTTTATGTTCATACCGGGTGTCAACATACTTATCCTGATCCTGCTTGGTTTTTTTAAATGGCCTGCAGAAAAAGAGCTTGCAGCCTACAGAAAAAAATACGGCCCTCTGGAAAAGAAAAAGGACGAGTATGACAACCTGCCTGTCTGCGTCAAATGCCAGACACCCATCCCGCCTGGCGTTAAAAACTGCGTAAGTTGCGGTTGGCCTGAAAAATACAAGGAATTCTAGATAACAAATTGTTATAAAACTCTCATTCCCCGTCTATGTCTTTCTCCAGTCTGAAGAAGTAGGTTTTCTCAATAAAAGGAGAAAACCATGGCAATCATCAGCCTGCACGAGGTAACAAAGGATTATCCACTTGGCAAGACACAGGTCCGCGCGCTCCATGGCGTGAACTTTGAAATTGAAAAAGGGGATTTCATCACCATCGCCGGTCCTTCCGGATCCGGCAAATCAACCATTCTCAACATGATCGGATGCGTTGATACACCCACAGCTGGAAATGTCATCATCAATGACACGGATACCGCCTCCCTTGATGACAAGACCCTCACCTCGCTGCGGCACAGGGTGCTGGGTTTCATATTCCAGTCCTTCAACCTGATTCCGGTCTTAAACGTCTACGAGAACATTGAATTCCCGCTGCTCATAGGTAAAAACGGATCAATGCCTAAAAACCGCCGGGAGTGGATCATGCACCTTGTCCGCGAGGTGGGCCTTCTGGAATGGAAAACACACCGTCCGGGCGAGCTCTCTGGCGGCCAGCGCCAGCGTGTTGCTATCGCGCGCGCACTTGTTACAAAGCCCGAGATTGTACTCGCTGATGAACCCACCGCGAACCTTGACTCAGTCACAGGAGCGCAGATCATAACCCTGATGAAACGCATGAACACGGAATTCGGGACAACGTTCATATTCAGCACGCACGACAACATGATCGTGAACATTGCCGACCACGTCATACGACTCAAGGACGGTATGATAGTTGAGGATGTGCGCAAACCAAGGAAGGAGGCCATAACGTGATCATTTTTAAAATAGCCCTCCGCAACCTTCGCGAGCACAAGGTCAAGACCTTGATCATCGGCATCCTCATCGCCACGGGAATAACGCTTCTCGTTGCAGGCAACTCTTTTCTGGACACCATCACCGCCGGACTGCGCGCGACATACAGCGACAATTATACCGGGGATCTGATAATCCATGGCAAGGCCGATGGCAACTTCTCACTGTTCGGGATCATGGGGCTTGATATGGGCAACACCCAGATTCCGGAGCTGGAACCATACATTAAGATCAGGGACCTTGTCGCCGAAGACACCAGGGTGATTGCGACAATGCCTCTCGCAGTAAATCCAGTATCAATCAGCATCGGCGAGGATACAGCCGGAGCTGGCATCCTCTGGGGTATTGACCCGGATGAATACGCAGGAATGTTTACGGACAATCTCGTGATGCACGAGGGCAGTATGATAACGGGCAAAAGGCCCGGGATACTCCTGTCAAAGCACACTGCTGACACAATCCTGGACGAAACAGGGATTGCAGTGCATGCAGGTGATATGCTCAGACTATCCGGCATGAACCCGGTCGCCGGCACCCGGATACGCGAAGTTACAGTCGAAGGAATATTCTACTACAAGCAGACCGGACCGCAGCTTGAACGCGTTTCTCTCGTCAACATTTCAACGCTGCGCGAACTCTCAGGCATGGACATCCGGGAAGTCACCGAAGCTGACTTGAGCGACAATGAAAAGGCACTCCTAGGCGAAATAAACGAGGAGGATCTGTTCGGGACTGACTCCCTTGTGACAATGGCGGAATCAAAAAGCGCCGATATCCTTGAAATGCAAACACCCGGCCCGGCAACTGAACAGATTGCCGGGATCAAGGCGAATGGACAACCTGAAGCCTGGCACTTTCTTCTTTTGAAAACCGGAAACGAAACAACAGCTGCCAATGTCCGCGGCTCGCTTGAGGCATATATCGCAGACAAAGACCTGGAACTTGAGGTATCTGGCTGGCAATGGGGTGCGGGTTTTGCCGCGAATATGGCATTGAGTCTCCAGCTCGTCTTCAATATCGCCATCATGGTCATTTTTATCGTGGCCCTCATCATCATCATGAACACACTGGTCATTTCAATCACGGAACGTATCCCGGAAATCGGGACCATCAGGGCCATCGGCGGGCAAAAGGGTTCTGTGCGGCGCATGATCACCACGGAAACACTGTTGATCACATTGCTCTTCGGCACCGCGGGTATAATCCTGGGCTCTCTTGTCATCGCCGTCTTTGGAATGACTGGAATTAAAGCTGACAACATGTTCATGCGCGTGCTCTTTGGATGGGATTTACTGCGGCCGGTGCTCTCGGCTTCATCCGTATT
>RPPD01000047.1 GCA_003818675.1 Spirochaetaceae bacterium | reverse complement strand
CGGCCGCGCCGCGACAATCATGACACTCATTGACCCTGCCACAAAGCCCGCGGAACTCATGCGTCCTGGACACATATTTCCGCTTCGCGCAGTGGACTGCGGTGTATTAAAGCGCGCGGGCCACACGGAAGCGGTTGTGGATCTTTCCCTGCAGGCAGGGCTCTATCCGGCCGGAGTTCTCTGCGAAATCATGTCCGAGGACGGCACCATGGCCCGTCTTCCCCAGTTGCTCCAGTTTGCTGAAAAACACAATCTCAAGATCATCAAGATTGCAGACCTCATCCAGTACCGCATGGGACGTGAACACCTCGTGAAAAAGATTGAGGAGGTTTCCATGCCCACGAAATACGGGGACTTCCGCGCTGCGCTCTATCAATCCGTAGTTGATGAAGAAGACCACATGGCCCTGATAAAGGGAGATGTGCGCGGAAAACAGGACGTACTCGTGCGCGTCCATTCCGAGTGCCTCACAGGTGATGTATTTGGCTCTTTGCGATGCGACTGCGGAGAGCAGTTCGCAGAGGCTGCCCGCATGATAGAAAAGGAGGGCTGCGGCGTGCTGCTCTACATGCGACAGGAAGGTCGCGGCATCGGACTGCCAAACAAGATCCGCGCCTACAAACTCCAGGAAGAGGGACATGACACCGTGGAGGCAAATGAAAAGCTCGGGTTTGCCGCTGACCTGCGCGACTACGGGATTGGCGCGCAGATACTGGCGGACCTGGGCCTTTCCACCATACACCTTATCACAAACAACCCGCGCAAGATTGTGGGGCTTGAGGGTTACGGGCTCTTTGTCACAAAGCGGATTCCGGTCGAGATCACCCCACACAAGACAAACATCAACTATTTAAAAACAAAACAAATAAAAATGGGTCACATACTTACACATTTTCACACCAAGGAGGAATAGAAAATGAACAACAGCGTAAAGATCATTGAAGGAAACCTTTCAGGCGAGGGCCTGAAAATTGGCATCATCGCATCCAGATTCAACGAGTTCATCACGGCAAAGCTTATTGACGGCGCGGTTGACGGGCTCGTCCGTCATGGGGTCGCCGAGACAGACATCAGCATTGTGCGTGTGCCTGGCTCGTTTGAAATTCCGCTCACCGCAAAAAAACTTGCAGAAAGCAAATCATATGACGCGGTAATCTGCCTGGGCACAGTCATCCGCGGCGACACACCTCACTTTGACTTTGTGGCAGCAGAGGTATCCAAGGGCGTGGCACAGGTGGGACTTTCCTCGCAGATTCCCGTAATATTCGGAGTGCTCACAACAGACAATGTGAGCCAGGCTGTGGACCGCGCAGGTACCAAATCAGGCAACAAGGGTTTCGACGCGGCCTGCTCCGCCATCGAGATGGCCAATCTGATGAAAGGCCTGAAGAAATAGCCGCGGTGAAAAATCCGGAAAATTATTCAGAACAGGAAATACAGGCCTGCATCGATCTCCTGGAAACCCTGGCCACGGACGGGGCGCATCTGGCTCAACTCACAGAAGAACAGCGGATAGGGCTTTATACCGCGGCGGGAAAACTCTCGCGTCCTGACAAGGACAGCCTGGACAAGCGGAACAAGGAAATCAGGAAAGCGCGAAGGCAGAAAACAGTTTTGAAGGAAAAGAAAGCCCGTGCTGGAACTGCAATACGGCAAACACGCGAGGCAAAGGTCTTTTCTGCACAGAAACTGGTGACAGACCAGAGAGCAGATGGGGAATACAAGGAACTACTTTCACCGCGCAATTGTTATATCTGCAAGGCAGAATACACCAAGCTTCATTTTTTTTATGACTCGATGTGTCCGTCCTGCGCAGAGTACAACTACAGCAAGCGTTTTCAGGCTGCGGACCTCAAAGGCAATGTGGCGCTCATCACAGGCGGCAGACTGAAAATCGGTTATCAAGCCGCTCTCATGATGCTGCGCGCAGGCGCGCATGTGATTGTCACCACACGTTTTTCCGTGGACGCCGCCCTGCGATTCAGTCGCGAGGAAGATTTTAGCGCATGGGAAAACAGGCTTGACATATTTGGCCTTGACCTGCGCCACACGCCCAGCGTGGAACTCTTTGCCCGCTTTATTTCAGAGAAATACCCAAGGCTTGATATTCTCATCAACAACGCGGCACAGACTGTACGCAGGCCCCCCGGATTCTATCTCCACCTTATGGAAAACGAAACAAAACCCGCGGAAAGTCTTCCCGCAGAGATTAAACCGCTTCTGGCAAAATATCACTCCTGCATCCAGAGGCTCTCCGACAATTCCATCAAAACGGTCTCTGTTGATCCCGCGATGGCAATCAGCGCCAATACTGTCGGGGCGGGAATTCCCGGAATCGGGCTGTATGCTCCGGCCAGGCTTTCGCAAATTCCATACACCTATGACAACACAGAGGCTGAAAACACACTTTTTCCAGCGGGGAAGCTTGACGCGGATCTGCAACAGGTAGATCTGCGCACCACAAACAGCTGGAGGCTGGTGCTGGGCGAAGTCCCGGCAGTTGAAGTTATTGAGCTTCAGCTCATCAACTCAATAGCGCCTTTTGTGCTTTGCAACAGATTAATCCACCTGATGAAGCGGGATTACACAGGGAAAAAACACATTATCAATGTATCTGCAATGGAAGGTAAGTTTCTGCGCTTTGAAAAAGGAGCCCGCCATCCGCACACAAACATGGCAAAGGCCAGCCTCAACATGTTTACTCATACTTCGGCGGCTGAACTCGCAAAGGACGGGATCCATATGAACGCAGTTGACACAGGCTGGGTCACAGACGAAGATCCCGCGGCGCTGGCATTCCTGAAACAGGACCTCCATGATTTCCAGCCACCCCTGGACATTGTGGACGGGGCCGCGCGCGTCTGCGATCCTTTCTTTTCAGGCATCAGCACTGGCAAACACATGTATGGCAAATTCCTGAAGGATTATTTTCCCATTGACTGGTAAAAATGCCCCACAGTTGTTTTCAGGGCAGAACCCGCTCAAGAATCCTGTTTAATACTACGCGGTTCATTTCCACGATCAATCCGCGGGTATCAAGACCTTCGAGCCTTGTGACATGTTCCGCAAGCATAGTTTTTGCCCGCTCGGACATGTTCATGTATATTTTTTCCTTCACCGAAACCGGAGCATCTACAAGCGCAAGCGCAAGGGTCAGGTAATCGCATTCGCGAAGCAGGAGCTGAACCGTCATGTCATCCAGTTCACCCATATGGTCAAAATCATAGACAGGATTGGCCCTGGAACCCCTGCGAATTACAATTTCATTTTCCCGCACTTCCAGGGAAACCTCATTCCCAAAATTGCATTGCTTGAGAATGGGCTGCGGAATACGAATACCCTTTGAATTGCCAATTGAAATGACTGGAATATTCATAGAAACCTCCATACTTATAATGTAATTACATTATAAGTACATTATAATTCTGTATCAACTAATAATTCAAAAAATTTCGCAGTGCTTGAGATTTGTACAATCAAAAGGAGGGGGGACTTCTTTCATGGCCGTAAAAGAAGTCCCCTGAGGCAAAAGAAGGGATGATAGAACTTGTTTAGATAAGACTTTTTTACAAGACCCGGATCACTCCGGGTCTTTTTATTTTATAAAGGGATTGCCCTATACCAAAACGTCCTCTGGGTCAATCGCCTTCTGGATAAACAAAAACTCTTCGCTGCCGAGGTCAACCTCGCGTGATGGCTCTATTTTCCTGCCATACTTGTCAACAAGAATTTCCACAATGGGCCGAAGCGGCGCTGAAACATGCTTCTCCGCGACCCGGCCTATGCTGTAGTCATTCAAGAGCACAAAACTCCCCACAGGGTAGATTCCCACTGATTTTAAAAGCAGGGAAACCATCTCAGGGCTGTAGAGCGTGTTGACATCGCGCAGAATGGCCTTTACTGCATCATATCCCAAAAGATGTTGACGATAAGGTTTTCTATATAAAAGCGCAGTATAGGCGTCCGAAACAGACACAAGCTCGGCAAAATCCAAAATTTCAGTAGCCTTGAGTCTGCGCGGGTAACCCTGTCCGTCCCATCGCTCGTGGTGGGAAAGTGCGACATCCCCCATCTCGGGTGAAAGTCCAAGCTCCTTGACAATTATGCTGTCCGAAATTGCAGGATGGGTTTTAACAACATCCTTTTCCCCTGCAGAAAGCTTCCCTTTCTTGAGTCTGATGGAATCTGGAATGCGCAGCATACCCACATCATGAAGCATGGCCGCGGTTGTCAGTTTCAAAAGCTCATGCCCATAAATACGCTTGATGAGTCCCATGACAGTGGATATTATCGCACATGCAAGCGCACCTGATGCCAGATCATCCCCGGAATTTGCCATGTTATGGACTATCTGAACCATCTGGTTGGGCTCATCCTTGACAATCCGGTAAATGGCATTGGCTAAGCCTGCGATTTCCTCGCGGTCGGATCTCTGCCTTTTCCTGATATCCTCAAAAACTTTTGAAAGCCTTTTTAAAAGTTCCCGATATTCGCGGAGGCATTTGCCCTCGGCTTTCTGCATGTAGAAAAGGCGCAGGGTTTGTCCCTCCTGTCCTGTGGTTTCCGGAAGCAGATTCCCCATGGTAACGACTGTGCTTACACCCAGCCGTTTCAATCTTTCTATGTCACGCGAACGCACAGGTACACCAGGAGCAGCGAACATGTTTTCTCCCTCAAATACAACGGGTGCGTCGAATTTCATACCAGCTTTTAGATCATTTACTTTTATCACTAGTTGGCTAGTCAGACGTTCTGCTGACACATTCGTTTTCATATACTTCCTCCAGTGACACTATTAAATATGCAATAATCGTGCCAACAATGAAACAACACTGTAATTCCTTATGCAATATATAATTATTTTGATTATTCCAGCTCAAGCAAGACAGAAATGCCATATATGTATTTTATTTAAGACACTTTTTTGTTTATTTTGACTCCCAAATCCGTTTTGCCTTGAAATGCACAACCTGTCGGACTATATTTTTGATAAGCAGGTAAAATTGGAGCAAATAAAAGTCTCTACAATAGATCAAAACTTTTCCGATAATAGAAAAGTAGTTGTTGACAGAGTGAGAGTGATGCTTTTACAATTTATCTTACACCCGAGAGGAACAGGATGCAGGCAAATAACGCGGTAAAGTCGTACTCAATCGAAGCGCAGGCAATTGTCTCGCCAGATAAAATCCTGAAGGAAAAGACCATACGCTGCAATAACCGTAAAATAGAAGGCTTCGGCAAGGAGGCGAAATTCCACCTCACAGCCAAAGACTCCTATGCGTATCCCGCTCTTGTCAACATCCATGATCATCTCCGCGGCGATTATCTCCCGCGCGTCGGTCCCAAACCAGGGACCTTCTATCAGACCTGGGCGCCCTGGGACAAGGACCTGAAGTCATCCGAGGTATTCAAGGAGCGCGCCAATCTCTCCGTGGAGGAATGCTACTTTCTAGGCGCATATAAAAACCTTTTTTCCGGTGTTGTGACTGTCAACGACCACTTTCTTCATGAAATCAATGACCAGTTTATTCCCAAGCTTCCCATAAGGGTGCTCCAGAATTATACCCTCGCCCACGAATGTTCCTCATATGATTTGCAGTGGGGCGACGGTATCGAAATCGAGCACGCACGCGCGAAGAAAAAGAACTACCCCTTCATCACGCACCTTGAAGAGGGCTTTGACGAGGAATCACAAAGAGGTATTGAGATTCTTGAGGGACTCCAGTGCCTGGATAACTATGATTTGCTCATACACTGCGTGGGATTTACAGACAGGGACATAAAAAAGACCAGGAAGGCAGGGGCAACGGTCGCATGGTGCCCGGCTTCGAACATATTCATGTACAACTTGACCTGCAAAATTAAAAAGCTGCTCGAGGCAGGAGTTAATGTGGCCCTGGGAACGGATTCAACGGCAACAGGCTCAGTCAATACTCTTGAGGAAATGCGCTTTGCGCGCGAGATCTTCAGGAAGATGTACGGGGAGGATCTTGCGGCGAAAACCATCACAAAAATGGTCACATCAAATGCAGCCAGGGGTTTCCGCCTGGAAAAGGAAATCGGGAGCCTTGAGACGGGCAAACTGGCTGACATCCTGGTCACCTCCGTCCTTGCAGATGATCCATATGAATCACTGCTTAAAACACGGATTCAGGACATCAGGCTTCTCACCATGGAAGGAGATCCTTTATTGGGCAGGAAGGAATTCGAGGAGCTTTTCAGGCAGAGAAAAATTCCATACACTGAGATTTCTATCAACAAGATTCCAATGCTCGTCAAGGGTGATCCCGCAGCGCTTCTGCACCGCGTCCGCGAGGTTGCAAACCCGAAAAAAGTGCTTGATTATATGCCCTTAGATATGGACTATAAAGGAAAGAAGGAGTAAGGCTCGAAGTGCCGAAAGCGGTTTTTTACAAGACCAATTCAATCATCTACTTCAAGGGTGACCAGTCAGACAAGGTCTATATCCTCAATTCAGGCAAGGTGAGCCTGAACTACGAGGATATAGAATCAGGCCAGGAGCTTCATGATCTGGTAAAGACTGGCGAGTTTTTCGGTACAAAATCCGGACTGGGCAGGTTTGCGCGTGAAGAAACGGCCCTTGTGCTCTCTGACGCCCAATGCATGGCATTTTCGGTTGAGGAGTTCGAGGCTCTCGTCCTGAAAAACATCCCGCTTATTCTCAAGATGCTCAAAGTCTTCTCCAACCAGCTGCGCAGAATTCAAAAGCAGGTGCAAACCCTCCTCGCGGCAGAGGAGCATGTAAATCCGGAGAACGGACTGTTTTCCATCGGAGACTACTATCTGAAAAAACAGGCATATGACCAGGCTGTATATGTTTTCAAACGCTATCTTGTATTTTATCCTTCAGGCGCCCAGGCCACACAGGCGCTTAAGAACATTGAACTTGCCGAAACATATGCCAAACGCTATGGATCAGGCAAGGGCCCGGATACACCTCAAGCTGTAAAACAGTCCCAAAAAGCCGGTCCGGAAATTGTCAGGGATGTGGAGAAACCACAGACTACCAAAACGCTGTCTGACACAGGCCAGCGATATTACCACGCGGTAAGCCTGATCAGCCAGGAAAAATACGAGGAAGCCTTCAAGGAATTCAAGGCAATCGCGGCAGAAGCCCAGGATGAGGAGTTCCAGACCAAGTCCCAGTATGAAATGGGCAGGTGCCTTTTTTATCTCAAGCAGTTTGACAAATGTGTGGCGCTATATACCACATGGATACAGAAATATCCCAAGCATCCGGATGTCAAAGACGCCCTGTATTTCATAGGCACGAGTTATCTTAACCAGAAAGACAATGTCAAAGCTGTTGGCATTTTCAAGAAAGTCCTGTCCATGACACCTGAGAGTGAATCTTTGTACCAGAAAACAAAGAAAATGCTCAAACAGGCTGAAGGAGCCAAGTAATGGACGCCCTTGGCGAGATGTTCAAACGTTTTTCTAAGACCTTCCCACAGGGTTCAATCATCTTCTGCGAATATGAACCCGGTGATAACTTTTATCTCATACAAAACGGCCGCGTCCAGATTGTCAAGATCATGGGAGACCTGGAAAAAACCCTGGACGTTCTCAAACCTGGCGAGGTCTTTGGGGAAATGGCCATTCTTGAAGAGGCTCCAAGGTCCGCCACTGCAATTGCCATGGACAAGGTACAGGTCCTGGAGTTCAACCGCGCCAACTTTGAAATACTCATGAGGGGCAATCCCCAGATCGCCCTTAAACTGCTCAAACTTTTCACACGTCGCATCTATGACCAGAAGCGCAGGTTCATGATTCTGACCCTGGAAGACGTGGAAGCGCGCGTCGCAGACGTATTTTTGATGCTCGCCGAAAAAGAACCTATTGCCCTCAATGAAGTGGATTCCATAGAGTTCAAGTCCAGCATTGATGATATTGCCCATTGGGCAGGAATCCAGCCACCGCAGGCCAAAACTGTACTTGCTCACTTCCTGCAGCAGCGCCGCATTGAGCTTTACGCGGACCGTATTGTGGTAAAGAATATAAATGACTTTGCCCGCTTTGTCGCCAACCGCAGAAAGACCAAGGAATAGCCCGCCAACAACAGCCTGATTCCCCAAAAACTGCCATTCATATTTTAGCAGCTTTTGGGAAATCCACTCCCCTTGCAACAAATCCCTCCCCTCTGTATGGTATTATCCTCGATGAAAAACTCAAACAATGTAATTCTTATCGGAATGAAGCACTGCGGCAAAACCTCAACAGGGAAAAGACTGGCCAAAGAGTTGGACGAGCCGTTCTTTGACATGGACGACCTGATCATGGGCCATTATGAGAGGGAAAATGGCAAGCGAAAAAGCATCGAGGACATTTTCCGGGATGAGGGCGCGAGCAATTTTTACCGGATAGAGGCATACACATGCCGCAAGTTTTTCAAGAGCGAGAATGCCCGCCGTGAAGCGTATGTCCTCGCCGTGGGCGGCCGGACGCCCCTAAATCCGCTGATAGAAAACGCACTCTGGGAAAACGGCATCATCGTGCATATTGACACACCATTAAAGACAATCCTGGAGCGGGTAAGTACCGCTCAAAGCTCGATATTTCTGGACTTACAGGATCCGGAGGTGAATCTCAGGGAACTTTACGACATCCGCAGACCCATATACATTTCCAAGGCGCATTTCACGGTTGACGGTGACGGAGAAATGGAAATGATACTGGAAAAAATCCAGGATGGCTTGAAGGAGTTCACTCCTTGAAGGAGAATGATCATGGCGGGTAACACTTTCGGAACACTTTTCAGGATCACCACATTTGGAGAATCCCATGGCGGCGCTGTCGGCGTGGTTGTTGACGGTGTGCCTCCAAACATGGAACTGGACGCGTCTGACATACAAAAAGAACTTGACCGCAGAAAACCCGGCCAGTCAGAGGTCACCACTCCCCGCCAGGAACCGGATTCTGTCCAGATTCTCTCCGGCATATTTGAGGGAAAAACCACCGGTACACCCGTGCTTTTAATCCTGTACAACGAGGACGCAGATCCCGCGGCCTATGAGGATATAAAAAACCTCTTCAGGCCCGGCCACGCCGACTACACATACTTCAAAAAATACGGCATCAGGGACTATCGCGGTTCAGGAAGGGCTTCCGGTCGTGAGACCGCGGGGCGTGTGGCTGCAGGCGCAATCGCAAAAAAGATACTGTCAGAACGTGGGGTTTCCATCAAGGCATTTTCACAGGCGATAGGCGGAATAACCGGGAAAAATATTGTGCCTGATGAAATAGAAAAGAATCCTCTTCGCGCAGCTGATCCTGATGCGGTTCCCGCGATGCTTCAGTGCGTACAGAATGCAAAGAATGCCGGCGACAGCGTTGGAGGTATTGTGGAATGCAGAATCACCGGCGTGCCGGCGGGTCTGGGCGAGCCTGTTTTCGACAAGCTGGAGGCGGATATCGGGAAAGCCATGCTTTCGATTGGCGCTGTCCGCGGCATAGAATTCGGTGCGGGATTTTCCG
>RPPD01000046.1 GCA_003818675.1 Spirochaetaceae bacterium | reverse complement strand
GCCTGACGAGATCAGGATCAACACGACCAATGCGGCGCACAGCGTCTTTGACGCGCTGTGTCTTGAAATTGAGCTGAGCCTTGTACTCCATGTGCTGTAGATCACAGCCGCCGCATTTGCCAAAGTACCGGCAGGCTGGCGTGATCCTGTCAGGCGAGGGTGAAATAATCTGCACAAGTTCCGCCCTGCAGAAGGATTTTTTCCTTTCAATGATCCTGACAGAGACCTCCTCTGACAGGAGAGCGCCAGGTACAAATACAACGATGTCTGCAGTCCTTCCCACTCCCTCGCCCTCGTGACCGAGACCTGTAATTGTTATTTCTATTGTATCTGCTTCAATTGCCATTATCCGGTCATATTCGTCCTTCACCATGATTAAGTCAAGGATGCAAATACGCTTGAATGGCGGCGGGCGATGTTCTATGATGGTGTATATGCTGGAAAAGATGATAGCGCAGATGAAGGACAATATCCTGGTGATTTTGAATCCAACAGGGTCAAGCGGTACCGGCATAATGCTTGACAGCCGCGGGATCATTGTCACCAACAGCCATGTTGTGGAGGGTACATCACAGGTCGGTATTACCACAAATGACCGCAAGCGCTATCTGGCCAGGGTACTTGTCGCAAACCGCAAGGTGGATTTCGCCTTCCTGCTCTGCCCGGGTCTGGTATTCCAGGATTTTCCCGTTCTTGCATCCAGGACTTCATACATGGAAGGCGAGGATGTTATCGCCATTGGCCATCCACTCGGACTGGACTTCACTGTATCAAAGGGAATTATCTCCTCGTCTTGCCGCCAGGTTGGTGACGTGAAATACATCCAGACAGATGTTCCCATCAATCCCGGCAATTCCGGAGGACCGCTTATAGACATACACGGAGAAATCATAGGGATCAATACCTGGATCATATCAGATGCGCAGGGGCTTTCCTTCGCAGTCCCCTCGACTTATCTTGCAGATGCGTACAGGAGCCTGCCTGCAGACTCTGTGATAGCCAAGTCAGTGTACTGCATCTCCTGCGGCAGACTCGGCAAGCAGGGGAAATACTGCTCCGAGTGCGGGATAGAGCATCCGGTTGTTGAATTGCCAGTTGGCCTTTTTACTGATACAGGAATATGTCATACATGCAAAAAGCAGAACGCAGCTGATGCGCACTACTGCACCAACTGCGGAGGTACTTTGCTGCGTTCACAAAACCAGCCGGAAGCAGAGGAGAAAACAGTTTCTCTTGCGGCAGATGCGGCAAAAAAGACCTGCCAGTCATGCGGAACTGAAAAACAGGCAGGAGTGTATTGTTCGCACTGCGGTACAAAGCTTGACGCCTGACAACAAGGAGGAAGATAATGCTTGAGGAATTTAAAAGAATAACGGAAGCTCCGGCTCCTGGAATGGTGGCATTTGTGGAACAGCTTCTGAAGGAATGGAACATCGACCCTGCCTCGGTAAAGGACCCTGATAAAAACCTCTGGTACCTCATGCAGGGCTCGGCCAAGTTTCACATAGAGCTTTTCAAGTTCAACAAGGGCCCGTCCAAGGGCGATGTGGACTGCATCGAGATTGGCGGAACCATCATGAAGCTTCCACAAGAGAACTTTCTCCCGCTATACCGCAGGCTGCTGGATTTAAACGCAACATCCGTGGGGCTCTATTTTGCCATCAGGAAAAACCTTGTCCTTCTTTTGGCCACCCATGAGACCACTGGTCTTGAATACGGGGAGTTCAAGCTCCTTGTTGACGAGGTGCGCTATTTCTCCGACCACTGGGATGATATTTTGATGCAGGAATTCGGCGGGACGAAATAGCTTCGTTGACAAGCTCATTGTTTTCTATATATAATCAAAAAAGTACGACCGTACGCCCTGGGAGGGGACTATGGCTGAACAGCTGATTCTTAAAAACCTGCCTTTTATCAAGGTATTGCCTGCCTGGGCCCAGGAACTTTCCTACAAATACTGCTCGCAGACCGCAAACCTATACATTGTGCACGGCAATATCAGGGATTTTCTGCCGCACAAGCTCAAAGAGGGCACTTTCAACTTCGTCAAGATCCAGGACTACATTGCGGACGTACTATTTGGCAACCGTGACATCATCGCCTTTTACGACCGATCCTCCGGCGTGACCTTCTGCGACAATGACATGCGGGAACAGTACCTGAAGGAGATGCAGAAGGCGAACCCGGAAAATTCTGCAGAGGATCTCCTTTCAACAGACCCTTACAGGGCGTTTAAAAACCTTGAGCGCCATTTCCACACGCAGATTGCCAAGAACAAGCGCGTGGTGCTTATCATAGACTATGCCGAAACACTCATACCAAATACAGAAGTTTCCCGCTATTCCGAGGAAGAACGCTTTTGCCTTGTAACCCTGAACCGCTGGGCGAACGACCCCATCTTCACCCAGGGTGATGTATCCATTATCCTGCTCACTGAAAATCTTTCGGATATCACGCTGCGCATGGTCCGCTCGCCTTCAACCATCAAGACAAACATCCCAATTCCTGACGAGAAGGTCCGTGAAAGCTTCCTCAATTTCCTGGACCGGGATGAAAAAATCATCATGGAACCCGGGCTTGCGACAAAAGAGATAGCAAAGGTGACGTCGGGACTGAACCTCATCAACCTAAACCAGCTCGTGGCCGAGTCATACCAGGAAGGGCGATGCCTCAGCCTGGAATACCTTCGCAAAAAGAAAAAGGAACTCATTGAAGCCGAGGCCATCGGCCTTCTGGAGTTCATTGAATGCGAACACGATCTGGACATGGTATCGGGCCATGATTTTGTGAAGAAGCGGTTCAAGAGCGCGGCGCGCGCAATCAAGCTGGGCAGGCTCGATGTATTGCCCATCGGCTATCTCATTTCCGGGCCTGTGGGAACGGGCAAGTCATTCATGGTCACGGCCTTTGCCGGCGAGATCGGCATACCAATAGTAAAGTTCCGCAATTTCCGCTCAAAGTGGCAGGGCGTAACCGAGGCCAACCTGGAAAAGATCCTGAACATCTGCAAGGCGATGGCTCCGGTGGGAGTGATGATAGACGAGGCTGACGCGTTCCTGGGAAACCGCAATCAGGACGGGGACTCCGGTACATCAAACCGCATTTTCGCCCAGATCGCGAGTTTCATGGGCAACACTGAGTATCGCGGCAAGATCATCTGGTTTCTCATCACATGCCGGCCTGACCTTCTGCCCATTGACTTGAAGCGCCAGGGCCGTGCCGAGGAACACCTCGCGCTCTTTTACCCGGAAACCATCGAGGAGAAGATGGACCTCTTCAATATTCTGGTCAAGAAACTCAGCTTAAAGCTCCAGAAGGTTAACATCGTGGACCTCTTCAAGCGCCATCGCTTTGATTTCTCGGGTGCTGACCTGGAGGCCATCCTCATACGCGCCAAGTTTGTCTCCGCAATGAACAACCACGTAAACATAACAAGGGAAGACCTGGAGCAGACGGTCCGTGACTTCGTGCCGCCCGCTTACCCCCATGAGATTGAGCTTCAGAACCTGGTGGCGGTCCTGGAATGCACGAGCCGCGAAATGCTCCCCAAGCGTTTCCAGAACCTGACGCGTGAAGCGCTCCTTCAGGGTATCCGCGAGATCAAAATGCTGTTGGGCGAGCGCGAAATGGGTGGGTAGCGGACGCCTGCGGATTTCTTTCGTCGATATCAGATGACCCTTATTCTGTCCCTAATGTTATCCCTGGGAAGTCTCCCGTCTGTCATTTTCAGCTTTGTGAGGAAAAAAGTGCTGTACAAGACCAAAAAAATCCTGTACAAAATTCATAGGCATAAATAAATTTATTAAGTTCTTTCAGTGCCAAAAGTGCGGACAAAAATTCTTTTCGATGGAACAGGAGTCTGGACAATGAAAGAGCTTCTATTGGCGCTTCCCGCGATTTCCGCACAGCAGGGTGAGGAAGCATCCTATGGAATGCTGGACGCCAAACTCAGGGAGATGGCCTCGCGGCGCAAGGAACCCGGCAGCGAAGAAGACAAGGAAGCAATGAAGCTTTTTCAGGAAGACCTCCTGCCCCTGATCCACCAATCGACATTCTGCAAATACGTATATGACAAACCGCGCGGGTATGCCGGCGACTACAAGACCCAGGAAATGATCTGGTTTGCGCATAAGGATGGAGGCGAACACCGCTACCTCGGTGAAACGCCGCTTGGTAAAATATTGTCCGCGCATACATTCTGCATGGAAAATTCAAGGGCCAACATCGCCCGCATTGTATACCTGAAAAAGCAGATCAGGAAATCGGGAAACAGGATCGCCAGCATCGGATGCGGATCCTGTATTGAACTTTGGGGATTGGGCAGGAAATTCATGCGTACACGGGATATTTTTCTCCTGGACATGGACGAAGAAGCACTTGCCGCTGCAAAGAGTAAAATTACCGGAACCGGGAAACTTGTCTTTATGAATCAGAACATCCTCAAGTTTATAGCCATTAACAGGGAGAAGCATCTCCTTGGTGAGCGTGATCTCATCTATGTCATCGGGATGATGGACTATTTCACAGTCAAAAGCGCAAAGAAGATCCTCGCTGCGCTCTGGGAGAGCGTCGCCCCTGGAGGAACGCTCCTGTTTACCAATGCCCACCCGGCCAATCCCACGCGTCTGTGGATGGAATATGGGGGGGAATGGTTTCTGTGCTATAAAGAGGAAAGAGAAATGCGCGAAATGGTGGCGGACCTGGACGGCGTTGCCGAGGTCTCCCATCATTTGGACAAGTTCAATGTTTACCATTACATGGAGGTGAAAAAAGCATGAGCACCTCGATGGTCCAGGGCAAGGACTGGATCTATGCCCAAAAAATCGCCGCTCTTCCCGCCATGCATTTCAGGCATGTGATCAGGGGATTCGACCGTGATCTGGAAAGGGAGTACAGCGAGAGTTATTTTACAAGCTCCCTGAACCTTATACGTGTGACGCTTGTTTTAAGCGCCCTGCTCGTGGGGGGATTCGGCCTCCTGGACGTCTGGATCATCCCGATCACCAGGGACGCGGCCTGGATTATCCGCTATGCGGTCATAATACCGGTGATCGCCGTCTGTTGTTTCTTCACATTCACCAGCTTCTTCCGTCGCATCATTCAGCCCGTGCTGTCCTTTTCAGTTCTCGTGGTTGGCATTGGATTCGTCGTGATGATTGCCCTCATACAGCAATCCGAACAGGGGTTGCATCTCTACTACGTCGGGATTCTTCAGGTACTCATCGCAGGATACGCGCTGTTGCGCATACGTTTTGTCTATGCCAGCATCGTCGGCTTTGTCCTGGTGGCGGGTTTTGAAGTCGTGTCCATTTTTTACAATGGCATGCTGTCTTCTCCGGACAGGATTCCGATATTCCTGAACAACAATTTTTTTCTCATCTCGTCCAACGTCATGGGGATGCTAGCGGGGTATTTCACGGAATATTATCTTCGTCATACATTTCTCCTGCGCAAGCGCATCCAGTACGAGGAAGAGCTGAAGGTCGAAACCACTGAGCATGAACTGGTCCAGGCCAGGGAGGAGCTGACACAGACGCAGACCCTGCTTGTTTCCATGGAACAGAATACGGATGTGGGGCTGGGCGGCATGTCAAACACGATCAAAAGCAGGCAGGAATCCCAGGAGCAACTGAACAGGATAGCCATCCAGAACATGAAACTGCTCAGAACCAGCGTGAAGGATCTCGGGAACAAGATTCCCACCGCCGTGGAAAAGACCATAAGCCTGGTGCTGGACCGTTTTGAGCAGGATGTGCGGCAGACCCTTGCCGGAAAAGGCGGGCAGGGGGCAGGCCTGGACCTGAAGGAGACCAAAAAACGGATCGCCGGCTTGTTTGAAAAACAGAACCTGGGCAGCATTGAGCATTTCCTGAGCGGAAAACTTCGCCAGCATGCAGAGTCGGCTTCAAGTTCGCTTGATGACGCACTCCACAACATGTACGGCGTCATGGATTACATCCACGCCATCATCGGCTACCAGCGGGGCCAGAAAGTGGCAAGCGAGGAGCACGCCTTTGCAGTGCTCGACCGTGTTTACCATTCCCTGCAGTATACGTACAAGAAGGAACTTGCAGACCGCAAGATACATTTTTCCTATCATAACCAGACTGAATCAACGGTGATGCTCCCGGTTTATGACTTCATTCTTGAAGAGGACATCATGAGAAACCTCTTCCTGAACTCCTTCCGCGTCCTGGTTGAAAGGGACCCGCAAAACAACCGCAAGGACAAGCGTATCTGGATTGAGGTCACCGAAGAGAAAAACCGGGGGAAGCCGGACAATTACATAATCCATTTCAGGGATAATGGGCCCGGGGTTCAGGTGGAAAAGAAAAAGGCCATATTCGAAGGCCATTCGGGTCGCGCGTCCACGCTTGAGCCGGGAAAGTTCGGAGTGGGCTGCCGCCTTGTAAGGAACCGCGTTATCGAGATGGGCGGGACAATCGTGGAAAACGGGAAGCCCGGCGAAGGCGCCGATTTCGTGATAACCGTCGCAAAGCCCGGGAAAGTCAAGGCGGAATCGCCTCTTGTTGGCCGGACTTTATCCTCTGGAGGCGAGTAGGGTGTCAAGCCTGTGACTGATTTTTATTCTGCGCATACTTGAAGTACAGCACCAGGTCTGCAGAGATCATTGCCATGTTTAGGAAATAGAGCACAATCACCCAGTCAGGCGCCACAAAAATCTTGTGGCAGATGCCTGAGAGATAGCCAGCCCAGACTATTCCCATGAAAAGCGGGCTTTTGCCGCTTACTGTCTTTGTGCGCAGGGTTTTTATCACAGAAACCGGCCAGCCGATTCCAAAGCATATAAGCATGATTACTTCAAATATTTTCATAAATCACTCCTGTAAACCGCTTGTTTGACCACTATACCAGCGGCCAGGTCTATGGGCAACGGGCAATCTGATTAGAGACTGTGCTGCAAAATCGGAATTAAACTTGCATCCGTGATAAATTTGGCTATAGTAATACATAAGGGGTATCCTCTTCCATACTATGGAGATCAAGGGCTTTCTGGCTTCTTTACAGAAAATTCACTCACAGTCAAACCTGCCATTTGTGGTTTTTGACTCGCACTATACGATACTGGCGGTAAATCCCTCGTTTTCCAGGTTTTTCAACATGTCAGTAGATGATGTGGGCAAGAAAAAACTTGATTTCCTGACGCTTAATAACCGGGAGCCTGTTATTCCCATAACAACCCTGTCTGAAACACAGCTCTCGGGATTTTCCGGAATTGTATATTGCACTCGCGAAGGTCTGCAATACAACTTTTGCGCCTCGATTTTCCCCCTGGGAAAGGTCAAAGACGATTTTTATTTCTATTCAGTCTTCAAGGATTCCTCGGAAATCGAGCAGAATATCATTGAAAAAAGCCTGCACGCACTGATTAAGGCGAGCCTGCTCAAGGATAATGACACTGGAAACCACATCAAGCGCATCAATGCATATTCCAGGCTTCTGTCAGAGTACCTTTTTGATACCCGCAGGCACCTTTACACTGAACTGAATGACTTTTTTATCAACAAGATATCCTTTGTTGCATCCATGCATGATGTTGGCAAGATAGGTACACCAGATTCCATCCTGACCAAACCAGGAGAGCTCACGGTAAACGAGTTTGACATAATCAAGGAACACACAATCAATGGCGCCTTCATTCTGTCCTCTCTCGCCGGTGAAATGGCCAGGGACATAGCGCTCTTCCACCACGAGCGTTGGGACGGTTCTGGCTATCCCTACAAGCTTAAAGGCAATGAGATCCCGCTTTCAGCCAGGATCGTGGCGATCGCGGATGTCTATGACGCGCTTCGCATGAAGCGCCATTACAAGAACGCCATGAGCCATGCAAAGGCGCGCGAGATAATCGAGTGGAAAGCCGGCAAGCATTTTGACCCGGAGATTGTAAAAGTCTTTCTTGAAATACAGAACCAGTTTGAGCGCATCTACAATGAAAACGCGGATCTCAATGAGGAAATCGGCCAGCTTGAAGAGCTGGAAGAAGTGCTGTAGGCTGATGCCCAATCGACTGGATGTATGGGGCTTTTCTTAAAATAGAATAATCCTCTATACTCCACATATGATCCTTGTTTGCGACATAGGAACAAGTTCACTCAAGGCTGGAATTATTGACAGGGCTGGAAGACTTGTCTGTTACGCCAGGGTGCCGCTCGCGACATTTGATCCTGGTTTTGGGCCAGGGGAGTGGATGGCTGCATTTGTAAAGGCTGTGAGGGGTTTCCCTGCTTCTGAGCGGAAAAAGATAAGGGCAATTGGTGTAAGCGGCCAGGGCCCTACTCTGGTGCCGCTTTATTATGATGACATGGCCGGGAAACCGCTTTTCTGGTTTGACAGAATTGACAAAACAAGCGCGCAAGCCAGAATCCTGCCGGATACCCAGAGTTCAAAATCATATTTCCTGCCGCTTGTGGACAGGTTAAGGGAGACATCTCCTGGAGATTTCCAGAAGGTAGTGAGCTTTCTGCCATGCCCTGAATATTTCTGCTTCAGACTCACAGGCGTAAAGACCGCATTGGTTCCTCATGAGGGATTTATTCCATACTATTGGAATGAAGTGGAGATGGATGCGGATGGCATGCGGACAGACAAGTTCCCGAAGCTGCGGATATTCACGCAGCCAGTGGGCCATATCCTGGAATCTGCAGCAGCACAGACAGGGCTCCCCGCAAAGCTGTTGGTTTTCTGCACAGGTCCCGATTTTATCGCTGCCATGCTTGGTACAGCCTCGCATTTGCCGGGAAGTGTAAATGTGCGCGGCGGTACATCGGAGACAATTAATGCGGTCTGCGACAGCAGCTTTGTGGCAACGGGACTGCTGTCGGTGCTGTCAGACGTCTTCCGTGTAGTCCCTGGAGTCCTTGCTGATACAGTAAATGTTTCAGTCTTTCACGGGAACATCGGCCGCATGCACGCCATAATTTCAGAAACTCTTTTTCGCGGACATAATTCATATGACAGGTTTTGTGAAGCCGCGCATAGGACTTGGGTTCGCGGCCTGACGTTACAAGACGGAATAGTGCCACAAAGCGGCGATGTCAAACCAGTTTCATTCGCACCTCCTGATAAAATGGATGTACTGGTCAGTGCGAAAGATCTTGCAAAATGTTTTTCCGGCAAAAAAGAAAAACTCACTGTAGAAAGCAAGGCGCTTGCTTTTCTGGAATTTGCGGCAAAACAGTTATCGCAATCATGTCGAACACTTGCTGGCTCGGGAATACAGGTGCGGGAATTGCGTGTCTGCGGCGGACTTTCCAAATGTAATTCATATAATAGAATAAGGGCAAAAATTACCGGTCTGCCGGTTGTAGTTCCTGTGATACGGGATGCGGAGCTTCTGGGTAATGCTGCTGTAGCCATGACTGCACTTGGTGATTATTCCGATCCTGGCGAAGCTGCGGAGGAGCTTTTTCAGGCTGAAGAAACCATTATGCCCTAAAGATAGAGGAGGATATGTTGAGACAACTTGTTATAGATCCGCAGAGCGGGATGGCTGGGGATATGTTTGTATCAGCCCTGCTGTC
>RPPD01000045.1 GCA_003818675.1 Spirochaetaceae bacterium | reverse complement strand
TGGGCGGAAAAGCCCAGTTCGGCGGACAGCGACTTGGAGAAATGGAAGTCTGGGCGCTTGAGGCATATGGCGCTGCGAACACATTGCAGGAATTGCTTACAATCAAGTCGGACGACATGGTCGGCCGCGCCAAGATATATGAGAGCATTGTAAAGGGAGAAGTGACCACCAGCTTTGGCATACCGGAATCCTTTAATGTTCTGATTCAGGAACTGCGGGGACTCGCACTGGACATAGCGATCTATGACTCAAAGTCAAAGCAGATCGCCCTTACCGAGAGAGATGAGGAACTGATCAACCGCCAGGGCACGCGCTTCTAACGTGCCTTGTACGCAGGTTTTGGCGCGTAGCGGTTGATACCGCCGCGGATTCAGGAGGAAGTGTAAAAATGAGAGATTTTCAGGACTTTGACTCAATCAAGATAAAGCTCGCCTCGCCGGAGCAGATCCGGGCGTGGTCTTACGGAGAGGTTAAGAAACCGGAGACTATCAATTACAGGACTTTGCGTCCAGAGAAAGACGGCCTTTTCTGCGAGCGGATCTTTGGCACAACCAAGGAATGGGAGTGCTACTGCGGCAAGTTCAAGTCCATCCGCTACCGCGGAGTTATATGCGACCGCTGCGGTGTTGAGGTCACCCACTTCAAGGTCAGGCGGGAACGCATGGGCCATATCGAGCTTGCAGCTCCTGTCTCCCACATCTGGTTCTATCGCTCGGTGCCATCCCGCATGGGACTCCTGTTGGATCTCTCCATCACAGCGCTTAGAAGTGTGCTCTACTATGAAAAATATATCATCATAGATGAAGGAGATACTGACCTCAAGAAAATGGAACTTCTCTCAGAGGAGGAATACCACGAGGCGCAGGAGCGCTACGGCTATTCCTTCACCGCGGGCATTGGCGCCGAGGCTGTCAAGACCCTGCTTGAAGCACTCGACCTTGACGCCCTTACCGCGGAACTCCGCAGGAAAATGATCGAGAAGGGCGTAAAGTCGGACAAGCGGCTTTTGAAACGCATTGAAATAGTGGAAAACTTCCGCGATTCGGGCAACAAGCCGGAATGGATGATCCTTGATGTGGTTCCGGTCATACCGCCGGAGCTTCGGCCCATGGTCCAGCTCGAGGGCGGCAGGTTCGCCACATCGGACCTGAATGACCTGTACCGCCGCGTCATCAACCGCAACAACCGCCTGAAGCGGCTCCAGGCTTTAAATGCTCCGGACATCATCATCAGAAATGAAAAACGAATGCTACAGGAAGCAGTGGACGCACTCTTTGACAACTCCAAGAAAAAGCGTGTGGTCAAAGGCGCCTCAAACAGGCCGCTCAAGTCGCTGTCAGACATGCTCAAAGGCAAGCAGGGCCGTTTCCGCCAGAACCTGTTGGGAAAGCGCGTAGATTATTCAGGACGCTCGGTTATTGTTGTAGGCCCTGAACTCCAGCTCCACCAGTGCGGCCTTCCATCAAAGATGGCACTTGAGCTCTTCAAGCCCTTCATCATGAAAAAGCTGGTTGAGAAGGACGTTGTCTATAATGTGAAAAAAGCCAAGACGCTTGTTGAACAGGAAGCCCCTGAAGTATGGGCAGTCCTGGACGAGGTGGTCCAGGAGCATCCGGTCATGTTAAACCGCGCTCCCACGCTGCACAGACTCGGTATTCAGGCATTTGAACCCCTGCTTGTGGAAGGAAAGGCCATCAAACTGCATCCCCTGGTCTGTCACGCTTTCAATGCGGACTTTGACGGAGACCAGATGGCCGTGCATGTGCCCCTGACACAGGCGGCGCAGATAGAGTGCTGGACGCTTCTGCTCTCCTCCAAGAACCTGCTAAACCCGGCTTCAGGCAGCCCCATAGTCATTCCAACCCAGGACATGGTTCTGGGAATCAACTATTTGACCAAGCACAGACCGGGCGCCATTGGCGAAGGCCGGTATTACGGAGATAAGTCAGAGGTTACCATGGCCCTGGAAGCGGGTGTACTGGAGTACCAGGCCCTGATCAAGGTCAAGAGGAATAATGTAGTAATAGAAACAACCCCCGGACGCCTTATAATGAATGAGGATCTTCCGCCGGAGGTGGAATACATCAACTACGCGCTTGGTGAAAAAGAGCTCCGCGTTCTCATCGCCCGCTGCTACAAGGAATACGGTCCGTACACAACCGTTGAAATGCTTGACACCATCAAGGCGCTTGGTTTCAAGTTCGCCACGAGGTTCGGCGCAACCATCGGTATGGATGACATCATAATTCCAAAGGCCAAGGAAGAGCTTATCAAGAAGGCCAACAACCAGGTTACAGAGATCCAGAATCAGTACCTGCAGGGACACATCACCTTCGAGGAAAGATATAACCGCGTGGTCGAGGTGTGGAGCGCCATCAACGAACTGGTCACAAACGAGCTCATGGAAGAGTTGAAGAATGACCGCAATGGATTCAACCCTGTACACATGATGGCCCACTCAGGTGCACGCGGAAGCCGCACCCAGATCAGGCAGCTGGGCGGAATGCGCGGCCTCATGGCCAAGCCGTCCGGAGACATCATTGAGCTCCCCATCCGCTCAAACTTCAAGGAAGGCCTGTCGGTCATTGAGTTCTTCATTTCCACAAACGGCGCGCGAAAGGGTTTGGCTGATACTGCGCTTAAAACTGCTGACGCGGGTTATCTGACAAGGCGCCTTGTGGATATTGCCCAGGACGTGGTCATCAATGAGGAAGACTGCGGAACCATCAATGGAATCGAGCACCGCGCAGTCAAGGACGGTGAAGAGATCGTGGAGACGCTCAGGGAGCGCATCATCGGCCGCTTCACTATCGAGCGTGTAAAGCATCCAATCACTGGTGAAATCATCATAGACATAAACCAGGAAATATCTGAAGAGATTGCAGAACAAATAGAGGAAGCAGGCGTGGAAAGCGTGCGGCTGCGCACAGTCCTCACGTGCGAGTCCAGACACGGTGTTTGCGTGAAATGCTACGGCCGCAACCTTGCCAAGAACAAGACTGTGGAAATCGGCGAAGCTGTTGGAATCATTGCGGCACAGTCCATCGGACAGCCTGGAACACAGCTGACCATGAGAACCTTCCACATCGGAGGCGCAGCAACAAAGGTGAGCGAGGAAAACCGCGTTTACCTGCGCTATCCGGTTGTCATCCACGAGATCACGGGTTCCACTATCGAGCTTGCCAACGGGAACAGGCTCTTCTCCCGCAAGGGATACCTGGGAGTGCACAAGATTCTTGACCGCATACCCATGAAGAAGGGTGACAAGCCTCTTTTCAAGACCGGGGACAGCATTCTGACGCACGGAGAAAAGACTGTTATTGAACGCGGCAAGGAACATGTGAAGTCGAGCCAGATTGGTTTTGTCTCCATCATGGATGACCAGTTCCTGATTCTGGCACAGCCCCAGAAGGTCGAGATCAGAAACGGTTCGGAACTTCTTGTCCAGGAACATTCAATAGTGGAAACCGAGGAGACAATCGCTTTCTATGATCCGTTCTCCGAACCTATCATCGCTGAAAAGGACGGTATAATAAAATTCGAGGACATAATCCTGGGCACTACGCTCAAGGAGGAATTGAACGAAGATACCGGAAAAATAGAAAAGAAAATCGCCGAGTTCACGCTGGAAACCCTCCAGCCACGCATTGTCATTACTGGCAAAAGTGGCGAGGAACTTGCCAAGTACTTCCTGCCAGGCACGGCTTACATCAACGTCGACGATGGCGAGAAGGTCAAGGCGGGCAGGATCATTGCAAAGATGTTGAAGGAAAGCGTCAAGACCCGCGACATCACGGGCGGTCTGCCGCGTGTTGGCGAACTCTTCGAGGCGCGCAAGCCCAAGAACACTGCAGAACTTGCGCGTATTTCCGGAACAGTTACGTTCAAGGGAATCGTGAAGGGCAAGCGGGTTGTCATGATTACTGACGCATACACTCACGAATTCAAGCACCAGATTGCCATGGGCAAGCACCTTCTGATCCGAGACGGTGACGAGGTCCAGGCTGGTGACCTGCTCTGCGACGGCAGTACGGATCCGCATGATATTCTTGGCATTCTGGGAGAGAACGCGCTCCAGACCTACCTGGTAAATGAAATCCAGGAGGTCTACAGGCTCCAGGGTGTGCAGATCAACGACAAGCACATCGGGATTATCATCCGCCAGATGATGCGAAAAGTGGAGATCATGCAGGTCGGCGATACCAATTTCATATATGGAAAACAGGTGGAACGCTTCAAGTTCCATGAGGAGAATGTGAAGGTGATACGTGAGGGTGGACAGCCCTCGGTGGCCAGGCCGCTTCTTTTGGGAATCACCAGGGCATCGCTAAACATAGATTCGTTTATATCTGCGGCAAGTTTCCAGGAGACGACAAGAGTGCTCACTAATGCCGCAATCGCGGGTTCCCAGGATGAACTGCGTGGTCTGAAGGAGAATGTCATCATCGGACATCTCATACCTGCCGGAACAGGCATCAGGAAATACAAGAGCATCAAGCTTTATGATGAGAATATGGAAGACATAGACCAGGCAATTGAGCGAATTCTCACAGAACGGGAGGAAAAGGAAGCGGAGCCAGTGTCATGAAAGAACTTTCCATGACCCGGTTCCCCCTGACCTGGCTGACAGTGACCCTGCTTTTGGCAGTCTCATGCGGCTTTTTCGCTTCCTGCGCCGGCAAGCCTGCGGACCCGGCCTTGCTTGTACGCTATCATGTGCAGGCAGTGAAAAGCCTGGCGGAGGCTTCTGACCAGGAACCTCTTGCAAAGCGGGAAAAAATACTCGCATACTGGTCTGGGGCAAAGGCAGAACTGGAAAGAGCGGTTATTCAGCTTCAGGCAGAGGCGCTTAAGGCTGGCAATGGTACAGAAGCAGATCAATTTGATGTCCAAATTGAGTCAATTTTCAATGATCTTCGGGATTTGGGCCTGATACTCAAGGAACAGGGAATACAGCTGGACCAGCCGGCCGCCGGATAATTTTCTTCTATACTTTTGGGACACCCTCGGTTGACAAGGAACCAAGCTTTGGGGTATATTCTCTGCCGGGATGGGACCGGCCCAGTGCCGGAATGCGGGAAACACAAGATTTCCGTATGAAGGGTGGACTCTAGTCTGACTCTGGATACAATCAACCTGAAAAAATTTGTTTTGACGGGTTGACTTTTTTTGTATCTGCTGATAGATTCTCACTTCACGAGATTTTATGACAGGGGCGTTTATTTTTTTATGCCAACTATTAATCAGCTCGTCCGAAAAGGGCGAAAGAAAATTTTAAACAAGACAAAATCGCCTGCTTTGCAGGCTTGTCCACAGAAGAGGGGTGTTTGCACCCGTGTCATGACTATGACACCCAAAAAACCAAACTCGGCGTTGCGCAAAATCGCGCGCGTACGTCTGGTAAACGGGATTGAGGTAACTGCATACATTCCCGGCATCGGCCACAATTTGCAGGAACACTCGGTTGTGCTGATCCGCGGTGGAAGGATCAAGGACCTTCCGGGCGTGCGCTATCATATCATCCGCGGTACCAAGGATACCCTTGGTGTGGAGGACAGAAAGAAGGCGCGCTCCAAGTACGGCGCCAAGAAGCCAAAGGCTTAAGGGGAGAATAAGGATACCGGTATGTCACGGAAGAAATTAGTTATAAGAAAGCGGCATTTCGTAGAACCTATTTACAAAAACCCGGTTGTAGCAAAGTTCATCACACGTATGATGATCCGGGGCAAAATGTCCACGAGTGCAAATATTTTTTATAAGGCAATGGACCTTATAAAGGAAAAAACCAATCAGGACCCTGTAGAGGTGTTTACCAAGGCTATGGATAATATTAAACCCATGCTTGAAGTAAAGTCCCGGAGGGTCGGTGGCTCAACATACCAGGTTCCTGTTGAAATCCGCGAGGACAGACGGGAAGCTCTGGCTATGCGTTGGATAATAGAGTACTCCCGTGAGCGCTCTGCAAGATCCATGAGTGAAAAATTGTGTAATGAGCTGATTGATGCAATGAACAGCACAGGCAACTCATTTAAGAAAAAAGAAGATACACACCGGATGGCTGAAGCAAATAAGGCTTTTGCCCATTACCGGTGGTAATAAATATCGAACACGTTTCGAGATACAAGGGCGGCGCGCTATGCTGGCTTGTAAAGGTCAGCTCTGCGTAGTGTTGTCATTTTCTGCAGAAGGCTTTAATAATCCAGAAGCAGAGAGGTAGCGCATGTTGCCATGGCAACGATGCCATAAAATAGTGCGTTGCCAAAATACCCCGCACGTTGTGACGGGAAGGTATCTGGGTACCGACGGTACGTTGTACCGGGAAAATAACTGGGTTGGGATTAAACTTTTCATCGCTGGATGCGGAATTGATAAAAGGAGGATTTCATGGCAAAGGATAAGTTTGAGAGATCGAAACCTCATATAAACGTCGGAACAATCGGTCATGTCGACCACGGCAAAACCACGCTTACTGCCGCAATCACAATGTATTGCGCAAAGAAGTTCGGTGACAAACTGATGAAGTACGAGGATATCGATAACGCTCCAGAAGAAAAAGCGCGCGGTATCACCATCAATACCCGTCACGTTGAGTACCAGACGGAAAACCGCCACTATGCTCACGTTGACTGCCCCGGCCACGCGGACTATATCAAGAACATGATCACGGGCGCTGCACAGATGGACGGAGCAGTCCTCGTTGTGTCCGCACCTGATTCTGTTATGCCCCAGACCCGCGAGCACATCCTTCTCGCACGTCAGGTAGGCGTTCCCGCGATGCTCGTCTTCCTCAACAAAGTTGACATGGTCGATGATCCTGACCTTCTTGAACTCGTTCAGGAAGAAGTCAGGGACGTCCTTAAGGAATACCAGTTCCCCGGAGACAAGATCCCGATCATTCCCGGCTCGGCGCTTAAGGCCATGGAAAACCCGGACGACCCGGTGGCCACCAAGTGCGTCGTGGACCTGCTTGCGGCCATGGACTCTTATTTCCCGCTCCCGCAGCGTGAAACAGACAAACCCTTCCTTATGCCTATTGAAGACGTTTTTTCAATTTCTGGTCGCGGCACTGTCGTTACCGGAAAAGTTGACCGTTGCATCATAAAGCTCGGTGAAGAAATTGAAATTGTCGGAATCAAGGAAACAAAGAAATCAGTTGTTACTGGTATTGAAATGTTCAACAAACTTCTTGACGAAGGTCTCGCTGGTGACAACATCGGTTGTCTGCTCCGCGGTATTGACAAGAAGGAAGTGGAGCGCGGACAGGTGCTGGCGAAGCCTGGTTCAATCACGCCCCACAAGAAGTTCAAGGGCCAGGTGGTCTGCCTCTCCACAGCGGAAGGCGGACGCCACTCGCCGTTTTTCGCCGGATATCGCCCGCAGTTTTATTTCAGAACAACGGACGTGACCGGAACCGTCCAGCTTCCTGAGGGCAAGCAGATGGTTATGCCCGGCGACAATTCGGAGCTCATTATTGAGCTCATCTGCACAATTGCCATTGAAAAGGGTCTGCGCTTCGCCATCCGCGAGGGTGGTCGCACAGTGGCAGCCGGAACGGTGACAGAGATCATCGAATAACGGCAAAAGAAAGAACAGTTTGACGCGGGGTTCTTGGGCCTCAAGGTTCCAAGAACCCTTTTATGTGGAGGACAAATGGTTAAGGAAAGGATTCGGGTTCGACTGCGCGGATTTGACGTCGAGCTTATTGATCAGAGCGCAAAATCAATCGTGAAAACCGTGATTAAGGCGGGATCGAAGGTTTCGGGGCCAATACCGCTTCCGACCAAGATCAACAAGTTTACCGTGCTCCGTTCTCCGCATGTCAACAAGAAGTCCAGGGAACAGTTCGAGATGCGCACGCACAAACGGCTTATCGACATCATTGAGCCGACTTCAGCGGTCATGGACGCATTGATGAAGCTTGAATTGCCCGCTGGTGTTGATGTTGAAATTAAGCAGTGAGGAAAGCTATGATCGGAGTGATCGGTAAAAAAATTGGAATGACACAGATGTTTGATGAGGCGGGAGTTTTGACACCGGTCACAGTTGTGCAGGTGGAGGACAATGTCGTCATCGGACACAGAACTGCTGAAAAGAACGGTTATGATGCTGTTATTCTGGGCACCATTACGGCAAAGAAAAACAGGGTCACAAAACCCGTTGCCGGACAATTTCCCAAGGGCATTGCGGCATGCAAAATTGTTCGCGAAATCCGTGATTTTGAAAAGGAATGCAAGGTCGGAGACAAGATCGGCGTTGAAGTTTTCGAAGGCACGAACTTCGTGGATGTTATAGGCATTTCAAAGGGAAAAGGCTATGCAGGTGTAATGAAGCGCCACGGTTTTAGCGGTGGCCGTGCATCGCACGGTTCTAAGATGCATCGTGAACAGGGTTCGGTTGGACAGAACACTCAACCGGCACGCACCTTCCCGGGAAAGCGCATGGCTGGTCATATGGGCAATGTCCGCAGGACCGCACAGAACCTTCGCATTGTCAAGATTGATAATGAAAACAAGATCATCCTGATCTGCGGTGCGGTTCCTGGCGCAATAAACAACACCGTCATAGTGTCCAGGGCTAAAAGGAAATAAGAGGATTACAGGTCATGAAAGCCAAGGTTTACAAGACAAATGGAAGCGTGGCAAAAGAGATAGATCTCGCGGATGATGTTTTCGGCATCCAGGCCAGCGAGGGTGCCATTTATCACGCTATCCGCAACGAGAACGCCAATCGCAGGGCTGGTACCGCGTGCACAAAAACACGCAAGGAAGTCCATGGATCAAACACAAAGCCGTGGAGACAGAAGGGAACCGGGCGCGCCAGAGCCGGCGACAAGAAGTCACCGGTATGGGTCGGCGGCGGAATAGTCTTCGGGCCAAAACCCAGGGACTACAGCTATAGCCTTCCCAAGAAGGTGAAACGGCTTGCCATGAAATCCCTCCTTTCAATGAAAACAAAGTCAGAACAGCTCCGCGTAGTTGAAGATTTTTCCGTAGAGAGCGGAAAAACAAAGGACCTCGTGAAGCTTTTGGAAAAACTTTCAGGCAAGGAAAAGACGGTTCTTATAATTCCTGATGATAATGTAATGATGAAGCGAGCAGGTGCCAACATTCCATGGCTGCAGCTTCTGACATACAACAAGCTTACAGCGCGTGACCTTTTTTACAGTAACAAGGTCCTGCTGCTTGAAAACGCCGCCGTGCACCTGAACACGTTTTTCGGAGGATGAGTTAAATGGAAGCAATGAAGGTCATATTGGCGCCGGTGGTGACAGAGAAGTCGAACCACTTGAAGGACCAAAAGAAATATGTGTTCAGGATTGATCCTGCCGCAAACAAGTTTCAGGTCAAGAAGGCATTGAAGGAGCTCTTCAATGTCCACTGCTCTGACTGCAGGATTATAAACGTGAAGGCCAAGCCGAAGCGGGTCAGGTACAAGAAGGGATTGACTGCAACCTGGAAAAAGGCCGTGGTAACACTCGCAGCGGGCGAGACGATCGCCATTTTCGAGGGCGCGTGATTCGCGAGCCTGGGATAAAGAGAGAAAGAGGGAACTGCCATGGGTATAAAGAAATATAAGCCTTATACGTCAAGCACCCGCTACAAGACGGGGCT
>RPPD01000044.1 GCA_003818675.1 Spirochaetaceae bacterium | reverse complement strand
TTGTCCACGAATTCCGCCACGAAATCATTCTGAAATTTTTTCATCCGTCCGGCTACAACAACCATTGGCTCCTGTTTGATATTCAGTACGAGCAGAATCACAAGAAATACAAGGCTGTAGAAAATGAGCAGTATTATTATCTTGTCAGCCAAACCCATCTCGAAGTTGGAAGATCCGAACAGGATTCCAACCACTCCGCCAACACCAGTATTTTTAAAAAAAAGATAAAGCTTCTGCCCGGCATCTCCAACCCTGAATGCCTCAGTGCGGATTTCACTGCTGCTTGATTCAAAAGCACCCTTGACAGCGCTTGTAAACACTGAAATGTCAGTCTCGTCAAGGCCGGCAACTATCCCGGAAACATCACAAAGCGCACCAGCGTTACCTGCGACATACAGGTCGCGGAATGCCACGCCAGTGTCAGCGGAAAGATATGATTCCAGATCTCTTGCCTGCACATAAAATAGCGCCACACCCCTTCTTGTCTTGTCTGGATCAACGACCGGCATGACATAGATTATCCTCTGTTTGGTATCATCCCAGACAATGCGATAATCTTCTTTTTCCGCCAATACAAACCTGTCCACGGAAGCTTCCGGTTCTACCCTGTCCAGGTTTGAGTAAGTTATCCTGTAAACATCACTGCCTGGCTCGATATCCCCATCTACAGTGCTGTAATTTATCCTTCGGCCTGTCAGGTCCACGAGCCTGACTGCCATGATCCTGGAATTGCCCTGCATGAGCGAGGCCATGGCGTTTGCCCGGAGAGCAATGTCTTCCTGACTCTGGTTGGCAAGGTAGGCTCGCCACATGAATCCCGAGGCCGTAATTTCGCGGTATCTGGAGACAGTCAGGTCATGATAGGTTATCATCCTTGATGCTGTTTTTTCAGTTCCGGCCACAGCCCGGTTTTTCAAATTTGGCAGATATACACTTGTTTCTATAGCTGAAAAGAGGTTTGAGAATGCGAGCACAGTAAAAACTCCCGAAACAACAAGGGAGATGAGGAGAGTAAATGCAATTTTAAGGCTTTGCCTCATTTTGAGCTCTTATATCGGTACATTTGTATTCCCGTTTCATTATCGGCTTCTTTTCCATTTTACCTGATTTCAAGTATAAGAAAAATAACATTAATAGCCAATACACAAAACACGGCAATAAACCCCCGGACAGTAGTCCTTGAAACCGGTTTTTCCTTCCCTGATGCAAGCTTTCTGTCCTGGACCTTAAAAAGTATGGCGTCAAGCCTTGATATGATATTTTTGCCTGGAGATAATTTTTCATCAAGAAAAAGGGACAGGAATCCCATGCTTTCAGCCATGATTCTTCCGATGGTCCCAGGGAGCCTTAAATCAGGTCTGATAAAGGCCTTCGACAGGAAAAACAGACATCCAAGTGTCAGGGCCCGCTGTAATCCGGTTATAAGCGATTCCCTGTATACCGGAAATCCCGCCATGGTAAACATTACAGGTCCAAACTGCTGCGGGAATAACAGGTTGATTATTACTGTTGTTGACATGACTATCAGGATGCCCCAAAAACGGGCCATCCTTCCTGCCATGATTGCCAGTAAAAAGGCGATCGCGGTCTGGCACCCTAACACCATGAGGTTGTCCTGTAGCACAGTAGTGACAGCAAGAAATAAAGCTGCAAAAAATGAAAAGGGAGAAGATACATTCCGCTCCAGCAGTGTCTCCTCTCCCCTGATTTTAATGTATTCGCCCTGTTTTGGTATTATGCCTTTTTCTCCTGTGTATCCTTATCCTTGACAGGCTCTGCCTTCTTTACCTTCTTTGCCTTTTTACTCTTTTCCTTGCGATCCACAAGCTCCAGGAAAACCATGCTGGCTGCGTCTGTGGTGCGCTGGGAAAGCTTCAGGATGCGGGTGTAACCGCCTTTGCGCTCGACAAATCTGGGTGCTATATCCTTGAAGAGCTTGTTAAGAATAGAAGCATCCTCAATTTTGCGGCCGATGATCCTGCGGTTATGGACACTGTCCACCTTGGCTCTTGTGATCATCTTTTCCGCGATGCTGCGGGCAGCACGGGCTTTTTGCTTGGTTGTCCGTATCCTCTCGTGCTTAAAAAGCGAGGTGATCATGTTTTCAAACATGGCCTTGCGGTGTGCGGCCATTCTCCCGAATCTCTGTGCAGCTATTCTATGCCTCATCGTCGTTTTCCTTGTCGTCAGTATCTATGTCTTTATCAACAATTACGGTATGCGGTTTATCCTTGCCGATTTTCCGTATTGAACTGTAGTCCTTCATTCCAAGGCGCAATCCCCATTCCTTGAGCTTGTCCTTGATCTCCTGCAAAGATTTCTTGCCAAAGTTCCTTGTCTTGGATATGTCTTCCTCGGTTCTCTGCGTGAGGTCTCCAATTGTCCTGATGTTTGCATTCTTCAGGCAGTTGGAGGACCTGACAGAAAGCTCCAGTTCCTCGATTGGCGTGTCCAGAATCGCCTTGACCCTGCGTTCCTCTTCGTCTGATTCCTCATCCTCAGAGATACCTTCCTCGTCAAAATTGATGAAGATGGTGAAATGGTCCTTGGCAATCTTTGCCGCCTCGGCCAGAGCGTCTTCCGGTTTTATGGTTCCATCTGTCCACAGCTCGAAAATGAGTTTGTCATAATCCGCACGTTGTCCAACACGCGTTCCCTTTATGTCATACTTCACCTTTTTAACAGGGGAAAAGATGGCGTCAAGGGGAATTGTTCCCACTACTTCAATAAGCTGTTCATTTCTTTCAGCTGGTACATAGCCCCTGCCCAGATTGATCTGAATTTCCATGTCAAAATGCGCATCCGAGTCAAGCGTCGCTATATAGAGGTCCTTGTTCAACACCTTCACGCCTGTTTCTGTCTCCAGATCCGCGGCAGTAAACGTACCAGAACCCTTTTTTGTGACCATGATGGTTTTTTCTTCGACATCAGCGTCCAGAACAATACGTACTTGTTTGAGGTTTCCCAATACCTGGGGCGTGTCTTCAACAACTCCAGGGATCAGGTCAAATTCGCTTGAAATGACATGCGACTTGCCGTCCTTCTTGTAGCTCGTAATGCGTACGGCAGAAATTGCATATCCCTGGAGCGAGGAAATGAGAATGCGCCGCAGGGTATTCCCCACAGTCGTGCCGAATCCGCGCTCGAAAGGATAGGCGATGAATTTTCCGTAATTCTTCTCTATTTCCGAGTGTTCGAACGTTATTCCCTTTGGCCTTTTGAATCCCCTTAAAAGATTCCGTCTCGCCATTGTCGCTCCTTACCTTACTTCGAGTACAACTCGACAATAAGCTGTTCGTTGATATCTTTCATGTCGGTGATATCGGATCTTCTTGGAACGGCCTTCACTTTGCCGCACACCTGGTCCGGGTCCACCTCAAGCCACGGCATAACACCTGATGCGGTAAACTGTTTGAGGCCTTCCTTTACCACCGTGAGATTCCTGCTCTTTTCTTTTATCTGGATCAGGTCATTTTCCTTGACAAGATAGGACGGCACATTCACGCGCTTGTTGTTTACACGCACATGGCCATGCAGAACTACCTGCCTTGCCTGTTTCCTTGATGTCGCAAAACGCATCCTGTAGACCATATTGTCCAGCCGCCGCTCAAGCAGGGCAAAAAGGTTGTCACCAGTCACACCCTTCATCCTGGAAGCCCTCATAAAGAAAATCTTGAATTGTTTTTCAAGCATTCCATAGATACGTTTCAGTTTCTGTTTTTCCCGAAGCTGAACACCGTAGTTGGACATTTTCTTGGACCTGACCCGCGGCCCCTTTCCGGGTGCGTTCTTTTTCTTGTGAATGGGGCACTTGTCGCTTCTGCAGCGGTCCCCTTTTAAAAATAATTTGTTGCGTTCAGTCCTGCAAAGCCTGCAGTTCGCACGAACATATCTTCCCATTACAGCCTCCTAAACTCTTCGCGCTTTCTGCGGTCTGCATCCATTATGCGGAATAGGCGTGATGTCAGTAATCTTCCGGACCTTGATTCCAGCCACGCCGATTGCTCTTATTGCCGATTCACGTCCAACACCGGGTCCCTTGACAAACACATCCACTTCATGGATGCCCAAGTCAGAAGCCTTCTGCAGAGCCGCCTCTGTTGTGGACTGTGCGGCAAACGGGGTGGACTTTTTTGCGCCCTTGAATCCCAATCCGCCTGCAGAAGCCCATGAAAGCGTATTCCCCGTGTTATCTGTCACGGTTACTATTGTATTGTTAAAGGTGGCCTGTATAAAAACCTGTGCCTCACCTACATTTCTTCTTCTTTCTTTCTTGCCCTTTTTCTTCACCGTTTGTCCTCCTTAATCAATTGGGCCCTGGCGCCCTTTTCTTGCCGGCGACGGTCTTGCGTTTTCCCTTTCTGGTACGCGCATTTGTTTTGGAGCGCTGTCCGCGCACAGGCAGACCTTTCCGGTGACGCAAACCCCTGTAGCATCCGATATCCATTAGCCTCTTTATATTGAGGCCTATTTCAGAACGGAGGCGACCTTCAACCTTGAATTCATTTTCAATCTCCTTGCGGAGGTTATTTACTTCTTCCGCTGTCAGTTCGTTGATCCGCTTGTCAGGACTAACTCCTGTCTTCTCACAGATGATGATTGCGGATCTGCGCCCGATTCCATATATGCTCGTAAGCGCAATATCAACGTGTTTGTTGGGGAGGTCAACTCCCGCTATGCGTGCCATCCATTCCTCCTAGCGCTGCCGCTGTTTATGCTTGGGATTGTCGCAGATTATCCTGACAACGCCCCTGCGCCGTATTATTTTGCACTTGTCGCAAATCGGCCGTACACTGACTCGTACCTTCATATTTATACCTCGTTACTAAGGCAACGCACCCCGCTAAAGGTTTCGCGCCTTGATCTTACCTTTCTTTGTCAGTCCTTCATGGTGGTGCATCCTAAGGTAGCTTTCCACCTGAGACATTGTGTCAAGTCCAACGCCCACGAGAATAATGAGCGATGTTCCACCCATGATGTTCGCCACTGAGTATGGAAACGCGAACACCTTGGTGATAAGGGTTGGAATCAGCGCGATCATGGCCAGAAAGAGAGATCCAGGCAGTATGATGCGAGAAAGAATCCTGTTCAGGTATTCTTCCATCTTTTCACTTCTGATTCCCGGGATAGATCCGCCGTTCTCTCTTATCTGCTTTGATATCTCGCCTGGATTAAGTGATACTTGCGTATAAAAATACGCGAACACGATTATCAGTATTATGTATATGAACATGTACCAGAATCCATCAGGCCGCAGCGCTATAGCCAAACCCTTGAAAAAATCCATGTTTTGGCCAAGTGACTGGAAAAGCTGCAGCGGCAGAATCATTATTGCATTCGCAAAGATGATAGGAATTACGCCGGATGGATTGAGCTTGAACGGTAGATATGTGTTCTGCGATCCGTATATTTTTCTCCCAACCACTCTCTTTGCATAATGGATTGGTATTTTCCTCTGACCTCTCTGCTCATAGATGATCAATCCCACCACAACTACGAACATGACTGCGGCCATCAGAATATATATTGCACTTATTTCACCTGTCGCACGCGTAGTGATTGGTACAAGCGTTCCGCTCCTGGAGATCACTCCAATTGAGAGAAGAATATTTTCAACAAAAGTAAGCAATGACTTTACTATGCCCAGCTGAAAAAACACATCCGGGATTCTTACAACTATACCCGCAAAAATAATAAGTGACGTGCCGTTTCCTATTCCCCGTTGCGTGATCTGTTCCCCGATCCACATCAAAAATAGAGTACCAGTCGTCACCGTGACTATTGCCAGTATGATGAAGGGGACCCAGTCCATGGAAATAAAGGCCTTGTTCACAATGTTGTCTATCATGAAGTAAGACTGGAAAAGACAAACCACTACAGTGGCGTAGCGCTGGTAACGCTGGATCTTTTTCCGTCCGCCTTCCTCTTCCTGAACCTTTTTCAGCGCCGGTATGATGATTACGAGGAGCTGAAAAACAATGGAAGTCGTGATATAGGGCATGATGCCCAGCATCATCAGTGAATAGTTCTTGAACGCACCACCCGAGAACATGTCGATGTAGTCCATAATGTTCACCGCGGCGCTGCCGTCCGTCGGAACATCCATTGCCGCCCTGAGGGAGACAAAATCTATTCCCGGAAGCGGTATGGTGGCACCGAGCCTGAAAACCACGAGCATGAACAGTGTAAACAGGATGCGTTTCCTGAGTTCCTGGGTTCGGAAAATGTTTATGAGCGCATTGGAAGCCATTCTACCTTACCTTTTTTGCCTTTTTTTTCACCTTCACAACAGGAATATACAGTTCCTTGACCGTACCACCCGCCTTTTCTATCTTTTCCTTTGCCTTGCCAGACACTTTGTCCAGTTCGACAGTGAGTTTTTTCGCAAGTTCACCCCGTCCAAGCAGTTTTATTTTCTTTTCAGAGGCCTTCATCAGGTTCTTTTCAACGAGTGTCGCCGCGTTTACGGTTTCACCTATGCCAAAGACTTCAAGATCATCTATATTAAGAACCGAGTATGTTCTCTTGAAAATGGCATTTGAAAAACCCCGGTGTGCAATGCGTCTGTAAAGAGGCATCTGACCACCTTCAAAACCAGGTCTGACGCTTCCACCCGAGCGGGCGTTCTGCCCCTTGTTTCCCTTACAGGCTGTTTTCCCGTGTCCTGATCCTGGTCCGCGGCCTATCCGTTTTATTTTTTTAGTAGCGCCTCTTGGCACTTTAAGCTTAAAATCATTCATGATTTCACTTCCTCGACCTTTACCAGGTGCTTAATGCATTTCACCATTCCCAGGATTGCGGGATCTGCAATCTTGACAACACTTGAGTTAATCTTGCGCAAGCCCAGGGCCTCGACCGTCTTTCTCTTCGAGGGCAGCTGGTGTATTGTGCTCTTCACGAGAGTTATCTGGATTTTATTTGCTTTTGCGGCCATGGCTTATCCCCACATTTCCTTTATTGTTTTTCCGCGGTTCTCGGAAACCTTCTTGGCATCCATAAGGTTTTCAAGACAGAGGAAAGTTGCTTTCACTATGTTAATGGCATTTGCACTGCCAAGTGACTTGCTCAAAATGTCCCTTACACCCACAGCCTCCATGACCGCACGTACCGGACCACCTGCAATGATACCAGTTCCAGGCGCTGCCGGCTTCAACAGGATACGCGCTCCCTTGAACTTTGTTTTTACAAGATGTGGGATCGTAGCCCGCTTGATTGAGTACTTGCGCATGCTCTTGCGGGCCTTGTCCAGGCTTTTCCTGATGGCCTCGGAAACGTCATTGGCCTTGCCGAAACCGAATCCGGCCGTGCCATTGCGGTCTCCGACAACAGAGAGCGCGGAGAATGAAAAGCGCCTTCCGCCCTTCACAACCTTCGCAACGCGGTTCAACTTTACTAGCTTTTCTATATAATCATTGTTCTGGTTTTCTATGTCCACACGTTCCCCCTAAAAATCGATCCCGGCTTTTCTTATGCCATCGGCCACGGCCTTGACAATGCCGTGATACGGATATCCATTGCGGTCAAAAGCGATTGCCTGAATGTTCTTTCCCTTAAGGCGCTCGCCCATCACTTCACCAAGCTTGCCGATTGTCTCTACCTTGTTCTTGATTTCACGAAGGTCCTTTTCAAGATTCGACACGGCCACAAGGGTTTTTCCCGCGACGTCATCAATTGCCTGTACGTATGTGTACCGGTTGCTCTTGAAAATAGAGACTCTTGGCCGTTCTGCCGAGCAAATGAGTCTCTTCCTGATGCTCATTTTTCGACGATTACGCTTGCGTATTTTATCCAGTTGCTTCTTCATAGACACCTCAATTATTTAACGCCGGTCTTTCCGACCTTCTTGCGGACATATTCGTTTTCATAACGGACACCCTTGCCCTTGTAAGGCTCCGGCGGACGGAAACTGCGGATTTCGGAACAAATCTGTCCGAGCTTTTGCTTGTCGATGGAACTCACCAGTACCTTGGTGTTCTGTTCCACTTCAATATTAATCCCCTCAGGAATCGGATATTCAATGGGCAAAGAAAAACCAAGGCTGAAAACAATGGAGTTGCCCTTTTTCTCCGCGCGGTATCCAACACCGTTTATCACAAGCGTTTTCTTGAATCCCTCGGAAACGCCTGTCACCATGTTTGAAATCAGCCTTCTATAGAGTCCGTGCAAAGCCCGAATGCGGCCGATATCGCTTTTGCGGCTCACAACGACTAATCCGTCCCTGACCTCAATTGTGATCTCCGGCTTGTATGAAATTTCAAGCTTTCCCTTGGGCCCCTCGACCTTGACTTGTGACTTTGTCACGTCAACCTTGACACCCTTGGCGATTGGCACCGGTAATCTGCCTACTCTTGACATATTTTTCCCCTTATCCTCTTACCAAACACTGCAGATGAGTTCGCCACCGAGCTTTTTGTCCTGCGCCTTTTTTCCCGTGGTCACACCCTGGGAAGTGGAGAGGATCAGCACACCAAATCCTCCAAACACCCTCGGAAGACCCTTGTAGCCTTCGTAGAATCTTCTTCCGGGCGTGGACATACGCTGTATGCCATGGATGACCGAATTCATCTTGTCATCATATTTCAAAAAGACCCTGATGAAATTTTTTCCGTCTTCAACATGCTTCTTGAAATTCTTGATATATCCCTCATTCTTCAGGATCTTGACGATCTCAAGCTTGAGTTTGGAGGTGGAAATGTCCACCTTTTCAAATTTCGCAGAGACACCGTTACGTATTTTTGTAAGCATGTCCGCGATAGGATCAGATACGCTCATTCTTCTTCTCCTTAGGTATTACCAGCTCGACTTGGTGACACCGGGGATTTTCCCCTGGCTCGCCAACAGACGGAAACAGAGCCTGCACATCTGGAATTTGCTCAGGTAAGCACGCGAACGACCGCAGAGTTTGCAGCGATTCACTTTCCGTGTCTTATACTTCGGTTTCCGATTTGCCTTGACGATCATTGCTGTTCTGGCCATCTGTTATACTCCCTATTTTCTGAAAGGCATTCCCATTTTCTGCAGAAGGCTTTTGGCCTCTGCATCTGTTCTTGCCGTTGTTGCTATTACAATATTGAGACCGCTTACGCGCTCAATCGAATCGTAGTCAATTTCAGGAAAAATAATCTGTTCCTTTATGCCCATGGCGTAATTTCCCCTGCCGTCAAAGGCATTGGGATTTGTTCAACGAAAGTCCTTGACGCGCGGAAGCGCTATATTCACCAGACGGTCATAAAATTCGTACATCCTGGCGCCCCTAAGAGTCACCATGGCTCCGATCTCGTTTCCTTTGCGGACTTTGAAAGTTGCAATGGATTTCTTTGCCTTTGTCCGCACAGCCTTTAGTCCCGAAATCTGGCTGAGTTCCTTGACTACCGCATCTAAAAGCTTCTTGTTGGCAAGTGCCTCTCCGCAGCCCACCGAAAGCACGATCTTGGCAATCTTGGGGATCTGCATCGGGGTCTTGTATCCGAACTCAGATGAAAGCTCCCCTGCAACCTTGTCTTTGTAGAAGGTTGAAAGACGTGCAATTATTTTTTCAGCTTTTGCCGGCTTTTCAGCTTTTACTGACTTTTCAGCTTTTACTGACTTTTCAGCTTTTACTGACTTTTCAGCTTTTACTGACTTTTC
>RPPD01000043.1 GCA_003818675.1 Spirochaetaceae bacterium | reverse complement strand
CTGTCTCCTTCACACCAACCCTGACAGAAGTTGTAGTCTCTCTAAGCCGTTCCATGGTTACAACGTCACGTGAAATTGCATCAAAAAGCTGCATGGCCCTTGTAAACATCACGAGGGAGCGTGTCTCATACTCCTGACCCTTGACAGTTGACTGCTTGAAGTAGGTGCAACCTAGGTTGTTTAAAACCAGGAACATGTTCACCACCAGATTCCTGTGTGTTGGATTGTTATCTGCCTGGATGGCGCCTGGAATTGCGGCCTTTTGCATATCCAGCATTTCCAAAAGATGCAGGTAATATCCCTGGGCAATGGCATATTGCCGCTTCCTGTATTCCGTGGATGCGATTGCAAAAAGCGCCGGGATATTGTCAGGGAGTTCCTTCAGGGCGCTGTCAAAGTCCAGCAGGGCAGCGTCAAAATCACCTTTCCTGAACCTGATAAATCCGGTCTTGTAGAACTGGTCAGGGCTGATAAAACCGGACTTTCTGGCGTCTGAAAAATGCGCAAGCGCCGGGTCAAAGTCACTGTTGCTGAAAGCTATCACACCGAGGTTGTAGTAGATTTTTCCAAAAGCGCCGTCTTTGGCCATAGGCAGTTCCAGGAGCCTCTGTTGTTCCTGCACAAACAGCCTCTGTGCGGCAATAAACATCGGCAGCGCTTTTTCCGGCTTGGGGTCTGCTTTGTCGTAAAGATATGATTCTCCGAGCAGGTTATACGCGAGTATATGCCTGGCAGTCCGTTCCAGGGAATACCTGCGTTCCTGGGCGAGCATCCATGCCCTGCCCGGGTCCTTGCTTTCAGGCGGATTTTCGAAATACTTGACCGCCCATTCCAAGGCCTCCCGCTCGCGCGTAGATCCTGTTGCCTTATAATAGCGTGCAAGTTCAAAATAGATAAATGGATCGCCTGGATTCCGTTCCTTTGCTCTGGCAAGAATCTCGTCCACATAATCGTATTCTTTTTTGTCAATCAAATATGAAGCCATGCGGGTATACACTTTGGGATCAATTATTGACCATCCCTTGTCCCGCAGGAATGTCCTGTAGGCGAGGATTCTGTTCAGATTGTCAAAATCCTTTATTCCCTTTTCCTGGGCGACTGCCTCTATTCGGATCAGGTAATCCAGGCGCGCCATGTGCGACTCGGGCCTGTCT
The DNA here is from genome assembly GCA_003818675.1 of Spirochaetaceae bacterium. Next base: position 8,527 of record RPPD01000043.1, on the reverse strand, counting down.
GGAAATTTTTGAGCGATGAATGTGTACACCTGCTCAGCATCCTTCTGCCTGGTAAAATCCACTTCTGACCAGGCGAGATAGTTTTCAGCTGAAGCGATATTGGCTTCAAAATTATTGGGGTCGTTCTGGAGAAAACCGTACCATGTGAATCTGGTGGCTGGATCCGTGGCGCCAGTTACAAGCAGTTCCTCCGAACGCAAAAAATTTCCTGCAAGTGTCTCAAGTCTGGCAAGGTCGATCAAACCCCTGGCATCACCCGGGTAACGCCTGAGGAGCGCTATATATTTATGGCGTGCAAATGCGATATTGTCCTTTTCAAGAAAGCCCTCCGCGAAGCGGTAGTATTGGTCCTTTGAATCCCAGATACGGATTGCCTCATCAAACTTGGCATTTGCTGTTGTCTGATTCCCTGCCGCAAGCATGCGATAACCCTCATCATAAAGCGACATTGCAGAAATCGGTTTTATCACATACTCCGAGGCAACCCATCCTATAAGGAAAAGAAGCAGGACCACCCCTGTGACAACGAGGGTTACTTTCCAACCCTTTGTTTTAAGCCAGAAAGCAAAACTTTCACGCTCGGCTTCAAACGCAGTTCCTGTTCTTTTTTCAAAACTCTTGGGAAGTACTATTTTTTTCCCGGTAATGGACGAGACAATACCCGCTATTGCCTTTGGGGATTCACCTGCAAGCAAAGCGTTCAGGAGAATATTCAGTTTTTCACCGAAGAGCTCCTGTTCTCCTATAAGCTCCTCAACTGCCATTTTCAAGTTAAGCGGCAGGGAGGCGAGTGTTCTTTTTATTCTATCAAAATCAGACTGTGAAAACTGGTGCGACTCATCCATGCCGCCTGGCAGACCCATACCGTCTTTCCCCTGGATTTTTCCAGTCGGCGTACCGCGCATCTTTTCCTTAAAACCAGCGGGTTCCTCGAAGGTGGCGGCTTCATAACCCTTTCCTCCCTCAGGAAGTGAAAAATCATCCACGGCATACTGGTCCAGGTGCTGGTCTCCTGCTTTCCCGGAAGGCTGTCCTGTACCCAGCTTATCTTCCTGCATCCCTTCTTCAGGTTCAGGAGAAGCGGACATTTCCTCCATGGTGGGGAAATTCATTCCAGATACATCAGGCATTTCAAAAGCTGATTCCTCTGGTATTGATTTTTCCTCATCTGGTCCAGCTTCGATTTCTACAGCTTCGCCCATCACAGGTGGCGCTTCTGCAGCCGCCTCTTCTTCAATGCCCGCATTCTGGTCAAGCCCGGAAATACCCGGCATCCGGAATTCCGGAACCTCAGTAGATGACCCCTCGCCAAATGCCTCTTCCGGGGATATACCTTCACTGAATGCTTCAGATCCCAATTCACTTCCAGGGGTCTCCATACCAGGTTCTTCAGCGCCGCCAGCTGTCTGTGAGAAATCGCCGAAGTCAGGAAGCTTGAAAGAGGAAAAATCCGCTTCAGAAAAACCTTCCTGCGACTCCTCCTCTGGTTGCTCTGCAACAGGTTCTTCAGCGCCGGGTTGCTCTGCGCTGCTTTCGGGGAGTTCAAACTCAGGTATTCCGGTTTGGGCGCTCTCATCAAAGCCAGTCTCAAAAAGTGATTCTGTACCCGGCGGAACAGTAGTATCTGGTTCGGTTGTCTCAGCACTGCCTAACGAAGTCATCTCACTTGCATCAGGCAGGTCAAAGTCACCCACTGTATCAAGGGAAGAAGCTTCTGCGGAAGGAATCCCCTCCCCCAGAATTTCATCAGCTACAGTGGATTCTCCCGGCTGTCCCTCGGTTATGGCCATCGCATCCTTGAATAGTGATTCAAAATCATCACCGGTAAGGGAAAGCCCCTGATCATCAGATGGGATTTCGTCGGCAGAGAGCGCATTGGTTGAGGGTGCCCCAGTGGAAGGTTCTGTGGGTATTTCGGAAGGTATTTCGGGCGACTCTGGCGCTTCAGGAGTCTCCGCCGTGATGTTGCCCAGATCCAGGCTGTCCAGGGAGAATGAATCCTCATCTTTGGGACCTTCTTCCTTTGTCTGGCCGGAAATTCCCAAAAGGTCGGACAAATCCTGCGAAAGACCCTGCTCAGGTGCAGAAAGATTTTCGACAGCTTCGCCCCTGGCCTGTCTTATCGCAGGTTCGTTGCCCAGAGAATTGACCATTTCCTTCAATTTGTCTATGTCTTCAATTTTTGGCATGTCAGCCGGGGATCCCCTTCTCCTGGGCACCTCGGGAAAACCGGTTTTTTATGTCCCTTGTGTTCCGAGGTGTCCTGGGAGAATTGATAATTTAAAGAACAGTAATAAAAATGGAAATTATCAATTCTCCACTATTTTTCGAGACTTTGAAAAACATTAGTTTTTCAAAGTTCCCTCTTCTTAAAAATCGGAATATTCAGCGCAAACATGTAGAGCAAAAATTCAAGAACTACAGGCCAAATTCCGAAGAATAAGTATAGCACATTATGAACTTGCGTAAAAAGGCTTCAGCAATACTAATACCGCTTTTTCTGGCAATTCTTTCACCTCTGGCCGCGGAATCATTTGACTCATACCTGCATCTCCAGGGCAAGGAGCAGGCAGGGCCTCCTGAAATATTCGCGGGACAGCTCATACTGACCTATCAAGCTGACCGGAAACTCTTTTTTGTGGGCGCCCGCTTCAGCCACGAGGATTTTGCTGTCCTCCATTCGTTTGCAAAAAATGCTAACAACGTATATATCCTCATGCTTCCGCTTCCAGAGGGAACTTCGAGCATCAAGTACAGGCTCCTTGTTGATGGCGTGTGGACCCATGATCCCAACAATCCAGCACAGGAACGTGATCAGATCGGAACGATTTTATCTGTTGTAAACTTTGCCAGGGCAAATACAATTTCTGCCATGGTTGACAGCCCCAGGCTTCTTCCCGGAAATATGGTTGAGTTTACAATTCAAGCTGCGCCCGGATCACTTGTATACATTGCAGGTGATTTTAATGCATGGGACCCGTTTTCTCTACGTCTTGAGGAAACCACAACTGGTGTCTTTTCCATAAAACTAAAGCTCATATCAGGCAGGCATTATTACTATTTTCTTGTTGACAGTGTGCGCATGATAGATCCCCGTAATGTGAGCGTTATGGTTGACAATGACGGAATGTATGTCTCATCCGTGACTGTCAACTCCATTATCCGGTAGTTTAAGAAATCTGCAATATAATCTGTTTGAGTTCCTGTGCCCAGGCAATACTCACTCTTTCCGCATCCAAAGGAGGTAAAACACCCTTCCCGGCTTTCCCAAAAGCTTCAAGCTCCTTGTCCAGGAGTCCCTGCATGCTTTCCTTTTCCCCATAAACCCGTAAAAGAATTTCCCGCACTTTGTAGCGTCCCGCAAGGGCAAAGCTGATTGTGGAACGTATTCTGGATATCTCTCGCGCCTGTTTTGTAAAATGTGTGAGCATTTCTTTCAGTGGAAGCTGCGTCAATGAAAAGACCTGCTCCTGCTTTATCTGCCGTTCCCGCTTCTGTTCCGAGGAAACCAGATCTGTGTAGTATTTTCTGATGCTTTCTGAAATCCTGGAAAAAGTTGTCCTGAAGTTGTCAAGAAAGAGCTTTCTCTTCTGCAGATCCTTGATGTTCGGGGCGAGTTTCTGCATGGTTTCCCGCTCTTTCTGATAAATAACAAGCTGCGTTAAAATCATCTTCACCAGGTTGTTGTTCTTTGCCTCGGGATTTTCCTTGATGCGATTCATAACATCCGCCAGAATCAGCTTGATCTCTGGCGCATCAATGGATGTTGCGTCATCCTCAGTTTCTTCAGGTCGCACGGCAAGACCGCTGGAACACACAGCCCTCTGAAGAGAACACAGGAAAAGGAGAAGATCAATGGCCCTGGTCTTCGCGGAAAGCTCGTCCAGGCTGATATTCTTGAACTTGATATCCTCTATGCCTGCAAAAAGCGGGAGAAGGAGGCCATACTTGTACTCCACGATTCCCTGTTCGTAGGAACCAGCAAGCCCGGATACAAGTACCGACAGGTCGTCATTGCTAAAATGAAAATACGCGGCAAGGTTCTCTGGCTGCAACCCTACCTGTTGCAGGTCCGCCCAGTCGCCGGAAATTTGCTTTGACAGTCCTTCAAGCATTGGTATTCCAATCCGTCTGGATCAAGCCTCTGCATCAGCGGTTGTTTCATCGTCTGGTTTCCCTGTTTCACCGAAAAACCAGGCAGCCGCATCAGAGAGGATCTGTGAAAGAATGAGTGATTCTATATTCTGTTTTCTGGAAGACTTCAGTTGTGTCCACTTCCCCGGGGTCATTGACTTTCTATACTGCTCTTTTTCATTTGCTACAATCTGTTCCACATTCTTGTCCCGTGCCGAATACGACTCCAGCATGTACAGGGTCAAAAGCACAACGGGGAACTCGGGCCTTGCCTCAAGAATTCCGGAAAGCTCCTTTTGGGCCTGATCTGTTTTGTTCTGCTGCAGCAGACTGAAGGCCAGGTTCCAGCGAATCCAGTCACGGTCACATGTGCCCGCCTGAGAAAGCAGGGAAGCAAAAAAAGATTCAGCGTCTTCCGGTTTGCCGCCCAGAAGGTAGGGTATGGAAAACTGCGTTGAATACTGCCTTATAATCGCAGGTTTTTTCACAGCGAGGAGCCTCTCCAGTTCCTGTATTTTACCTATCTGCGAGGTGACTATGGTTGCATTGAGAAATACCTTGATATAGCTTTTTCGGAGTTTGCCCTTGCGGAGAATTGTCTCCTCCAGAAAGGCTATCAGGGCGTTCCAGTCTTCCCTCTCCAGATAGGAGTAGAACTTCCAGTTTTTGAAAAAATAGATGTTGAAAAAAATCAAAAACACTGAAAAGATAATGGCAATGTAGTAATTTTCCTTCAGGAGAAAAGTAAAGGTTTCCTCACCAAAAATAAAAAGGGGTGAAAGGAAAATAAAAACAAACGAGAACAAAAGGACGATATTGAAAAGCAGGAAAATAATTTTAAATTTCATCAAAACCCTCTATAATCTCACAGGATGTTATACTATAATGTAATGGAGGTCAACAGAGGTAAAGCCCATGAAGCAAATCCGAGTCGACAGCCTGATACCGGACGCCACAATCACGGAACCCATGTATCTGGATGAAAAATATATTCTCCTCACGCCGGACACACCGGTTGACCAGACTCTTATAGAACGGCTTAAAAAATGGAATTATAACAGTGTCTTCAGTGACGGGATAACCATTGGGCGTTCAGAAATCACCGCCAACGCTGAGCAGGAAACCGTCGAGCTCACCCTGGATGAGGATATAAAACAAAAAAGCGATAATGAACAGATAACCAGGTTCTATTTTGATTTCCTGAGCTTCACCAAGGATTTTTTCTTCCAATACATGAACAAGAATGAACTCAACATGGGTCTTTTGACTGAAAAAGTAAAGACAGTAATTGAGCAGGTTAAAAAGCACAAGGACCTGATCCTGCGCTTTAATGAAATGAAATATCCGACTGACAACTACCTTTATAATCATAGCGTCAACTCCACACTCCTGGCGCTTGCCATCGGTAATATCCTGAAACTGCCGCCCCACAAGATGATAGAGCTCGGCATAGCAACCATGCTCCATGACATCGGAATGCTCCGCATCCCGCCAGCTCTGTATCTTACCAATAAACCCTTAAACCAGGTAGAGAAAAAGACCATCATGGCGCACACCATTGCAGGATACAAAGCCCTGAAGAACTTTTCAGTGCCGGAGAGTATTGCGATTCCGGCACTTGAACACCATGAACGCCTGGACGGTTCAGGTTACCCAAGAATCCTGAAGGGCGAGCAAATTTCCCTTTACTCCAAGATCATCGCCATTGCCTGCACTTTTGACGGAATAACGGCTGACAGGCCCTATAAGGACTGCATGGACGGCCACCATGGTCTCATTGACCTGCTTAAAAACAACAAAGGGAAATATGACGAGAATGTTTTGAAAGCCCTGATCTTCGCCATTTCTCTGTATCCTGTGGGGACCTTTGTACTTCTTTCCAATAATTCAAAGGGTGTTGTTATAAAAACCAATCCCCATAATCCCAAATGTCCGATTGTCAAAATTCTGGTGGATAAAAACGGGTCTTACATGACCGATCAGGTGCTCATCCAGACATCCGAGGAATCCGGAATCACTGTTTTTCGTGCACTTGAGGAAAACGAGCGGCCAAAGATAGATCAGACAAAACCAGAGGCATAACGTTCAGAGTACGAGTTTCTGCTGTTCCTTTAAAAAATCCTCTACAAGAGACGATACTTCATTTACCTGTTCAAGGAACATCAGGCCAAATCCGCTTTCTGTCAGATTGTTCTCAGGGCTGAAGATCCGCATCGAGCGCACAACCCGCACCCTTCCCTCATAAATCTGCTTGTCCGGTTTGCAGAGTGAGGCGGACAACTCCTCTCCAAGATCAAAAAGTGAGAGATCTTCCACAATTATGAAAACACCACCGGCTGAAAGGTTCCCGGTGGCAAACTCCATGACAATATGACGGCCGTCCGGAAAATCTTTCCTGATTACAGTCTGAATCCTGTATTTTACCCGCTTGCATTTCCGGCGTTCAACTGAAGCATTCATAATGGCACCCCTGATTGTTACAATTTTTCCTATACGCTAAATTGTAATTCATAAGGCTTTCATAGGCAAGGATGGACAGCAATACTGTTGTAATTTTCTGAAAGTCAATTATACTGTTTCATTGAGGAACCATTTATGGAAATCTCGGGACAACTTTTTCCACTGGTTGTTCTAATTGACGGCCATTATGCAATTCAGTCCAAAAGCAGCCATTCAGAAACATATCTTCCCGGATTTAACGCAGTCCAGGGTGATGACCTGTCGCTTGTCGTTTCGACTCATATATCAAAACATCACGCCGCTATCGTCTCAAACGATGGACAAGCCACGGGCAAGCCTGACAAAACGGCAAAACATATTCTCGCTGAAAGCATCAGCTCCGGGGAGCCAGGTATTCTGGAATGGACCGAAGAGACCGGCAATATAACCAGAATGCGCATACTCCCCGCAGCGGATAAAAAAAGCGCTTATGTGATATTCGAGGACATATCCGCTGAATGGAAACAGAAAAATATGCTTGCGGTACGCCGCGTCTTTGAGGAATTGATAAAGGATTTGTCGCAAGTACTCGCGGACATCCAGTTCCTGGACAATCGCTGGCTCCGGTATTTTCTGAAAAAGCTCGCCTGCTTTTTAGGCGCGGACAAATCGTTTCTTGTAATGGATAAAACAAACAAGCAGGAGGAGTGGGTAGCTTTTACATATCCAGTACCATCGGAAAATGAAGAGAGCCAAGGCCCTGACATGGACTCGCTCTCAATACGCGCAGTGGCGGAAAAGGTTCATGAGATCGCAGGCCCGGGATATCCTGTTTTTTACCATGCACCTGATGCCAAAGAATCTCCATTTACACGCGAACTCGAAAAATTCTATCAGGAACACATCCAGCATAAAACCGGGCCCTGCATCATTCTGCCCTTTGCAGCCCATGGCAGATTCATAGGTTTTTTCCTGTTCACTTGCCTTGAGGGAAAGTCATTCACCTGGCCGGAGCAGTTTTTGGACATACTCTCCCATATTTCCACCATGGTGGCTGTACGTATAGACCGGGAAGCTGCCCTCCGTGAACTGCAAGAGACAAAAGAAGACCGGCAAAAACTTCAGGACCGGTTTATCCTGGCCCAGAAAATGGACGCGATAGGCAGGCTTGCGGCAGGCATTGCCCATGATTTCAACAATATATTAGGCGGTATTTTGGGGCACGCGGCACTCCTCCTTGAGGAAGCCAAAACGCACCCGGTTGTTCCGTATTACGCTGAAGGGATCATCAAGGCCACTGAACGTGCATCAGTACTCACTCAACAGCTTTTGGTGTTCAGCAAAAAGCAGAATGTCGCTCCGCGGAACATAGAACCCAATAAAGCCTTAAGCGAAGCTACAAAGATGATCCGGCGGGTCCTGGGAGAAGATATCATTTTTTCTTTTGACCCCGCCCCGTTGGTTGCGCCCATCCTTTTTGATCCATCCCAGTTTGACCATGTAATACTGAACGTGGTCGTCAACTCGCGTGAAGCAATGCCCAAGGGCGGCACCCTTTCCATTTCCACATACATGGTAAAGGCCAAAGATCTTCCGGAGGCTTTCGCTGAAAAAGCAACTGTAACAGACTATGTCTGCATACGAATAACAGACACAGGCTCAGGAATGGATGACAAGACAAAAACATCGCTGTTTGAGCCCTTCTTCACAACCAGGCAGAACGAAGGACATCGCGGCCTGGGGCTTTCCACGGTCTACTCGATAATAATCCAAAACCAGGGTTTCATTCATGTGGACACTTCTGAGGGACAAGGCACCACGGTCAGGCTCTTCATTCCTGGAGTGTTGAACCAGTCTGAAGCTGCGGAAAAGCCTGCAACCCTTATGGATTTCAGCTCAAAAACAATCCTTGTTGTAGAAGACGAGCCTGACCTCAGGACCATTCTCATCCGGT
>RPPD01000042.1 GCA_003818675.1 Spirochaetaceae bacterium | reverse complement strand
GGGAATGCGGCTGGAGTACTCGGCATTTGCGGTCCCGGCGTGGATTTTGACAGCCTCGACGGCAATCCGGTTCATGTGATATTCCTGTTTGTAAGCGACAGCAATTTGCCCGAGGAACACCTTTCAGTGCTCACACAAATAGGCAGACTGAGCGAAATGGATGGATTCTACGAGGAATTTTGCGTTGCAGCCTCGGCCGAAAATGCGGTCCGCATCCTCACAAAATACGACGCCCGGATATAGGTCGGACATCTTCGACATAAATCCCATTGCGTGAAATCTCCTGAACGATTATCATTCTATTAAAAGGAGAACTGCAATGGGATATAAGGAAATTTTAAAAAACGGAATCAGGACATTCGAGGACCTGGAGAAATGGCTCACGAGCCAGAAGGCACGGGTTGATCCCCGCCTGGCCGACGTAATTTCCAGGTATCCCATGCGGGTGAACACATATTACCTCGGCCTTATAGAAAAGATGAACGACGGCATCTGGAAGCAGGCCATCCCGGACGTGGAGGAGCTGGAACACCACATGGACCTGACTGCTGATCCGCTGGACGAGGAGGGAGACATTCCTCTGGGCGGACCGCGGACGATCATCCACCGCTATCCTGACCGTGTACTCCTCTTTGTCTCAACCGAGTGTTCCATGTACTGCAGGTTTTGCACCAGGAAGCGCAAGGTCGGCGACGACCACAAGAATCCTTCAACTGAAGAAATCTTCAAGGGAATTGAATACATCGCGACTCACGAGGACATCAGGGACGTGCTGATTTCAGGCGGCGATCCACTTCTGATTCCGGTAAAACGGCTGGATGACATTCTCACAAAGCTCCGCGAGATCAAACATCTGGACCTGATAAGGATTGGATCGCGGGTCCCGTGCGTATGGCCGCAGAAAATAATAGAGGATACTGAACTGACAGAAGTGTTGCGCAAGCATACACCAAAAACCCTTGACGAACCCCAGTTTTACATGAACACACACTTCAACCACCCAAATGAAATCACGGAAGTCAGCTATCAGGCTGTGCGTATTCTGCGCAGCCTGGGTATCCCGCTCGGGAACCAGACCGTGCTCTTAAAGGGTGTAAACGATGACACTGACATAATGCGGGACCTCATGCACGGTTTGGGCAGAATGGGTATCAGGCCCTACTACCTGTATTATGCCGACCTTGTCGAGGGCACAGGCCACTTCAGGACACCGGTCTCCAAGGGCAAGGAAATCTGCCGCGATCTCTGTGGCGCGACCTCGGGATTCCTGCGGCCGACATACGTCGTGGACGCACAGGGCGGAAGGGGCAAGGTGCCGGTGGATCTGGGATTCTCCGACGGCATAAGCGAAGACAGGAAGGGCGGCACCCTCACCTCGGCAATCGGCCTGGGAAAAGTATATGTAAACGATCCCATCGAGCGCGTGGAGGGTAAACCCGTGCGCTATAACCCCAACAGGAAATAAACTACAAACCGCTGACCGCTGTCTCCCATTTGTCATTCACGTTTTTGAACGTCTTGTTTATGTCGCGGCGGAGCACCTGCGTACCGTTGATCTTCAGGGACATCCATGAGCAATCCCATTCATTGCCGGCGCCGTGATGGCTGCCCATCCGTATCCATATGCGCGTCACCCTGGTCCTGTAAAGGTTTCCGGTTACATTGCATGCATAATCATCCTGGTCGCCTTTTTCAAAGTCATTATAGGCCGTTCTGTCCAGGAGCCATTCCTTCGTCGTTTGATCCGAGAAGGCCATGCCCAAATATATGTCCGCGTCAGTGCCGGCACCAAAGGAATCCTTTGTCTTCACAGTGACCATCACCGAGCTGATTTTTTCTGAAATCCTGGCAGGTCCCACTTTCGGGTCTGTAAAACCTGCACTGGCATAATTGGTGCGAAGCATCCCAGTGATTTTTCCCTCCCCGAATATTTTCCCGAAAGTTCCGGAGTAAAACTGGCCGGATCTGTCGATTGAATAAATCCCGTTGGGGATAAAGTCTCCGGCATCGAGTGTTATCTGCGAGTGCATCTCCTTGAGAAAATCATTCAGCTGCTGCGATGATAGCAGAGCGAGCTTGGAAACGACAATCGAATTGTATACCAGCGCGTTCATGGATTCGTCCTTGCGCGAGTGATTGAAGGCCGATTGTGCCGGGATCATGGCGACCTCGGCCATTATCCTGTTGTAGGTCGCTTCATCAAAAAGTTCCCTGGTCACTGTTGCCATGAAAATCTGTTTCCAGGCATCAAGCCCGTTTTTTGTAATGCTTCTCATGGCCCAGTCTGCAAATGAATCCGAAAGCTGGCTCAGGGTCTCCTGCAGCTCGGTGAGCCCCATGGCTTTGAGGATCTGCATCGCCTTGTCGGTGAGGATGGATGACAAAAGCACATATTGCCCGACCACATCCGGGAATCCGGCCATGGACAGGAGGTTGTTTAAAGCCCAGGTCTTGTATTCATCCTTCAGGGCCGCGAGCATGCCCTCGCCCCCGGCAACGCGTTTCATGGCGTTTTCATTTGCCGTGACCCATGCTGCAAGCCCGCTCTCCAGGTCTTTGTGCCATTCACGCTCGTACATGGAAAGGCTTATTGTGGCCGCGTTCTTTTTTTCAGCCATGGTCCAATACAGCTCGACTAACACCTTGAGGGGCTTGAACATCTCCACCCTGACGTCCATGCTTTTATTTGTTTCTGTATTCTGCCGCATATAGAGCACCTGCGTCGTGGAAGTGATAACGTCAAACATGTAATCATTCGGGATGTCCACAGTCCTTGCCATCGACGGATTTGACTTTGCAAGAATATTATCCAGCGCTGCCTCGATCGCCATATGCCGGGCGGCGTTCTGCATGGAAGCCGCAGTCCTGTTGTAAAAATCCGTGACGCCCGGGTAGGATCCGCCTGCATAATAGTTTACCCAGTCATGCGCCCACATATCTCCTATGCAGTGCATGAAATACCCGAGATAAAACGCTGTGACGTCCTGCCGCGCTGCAAATCCGGTCTCACCCCGGTTTTTCAGGTGGAGGAGCCATGCATCAGTGTTATCAGGATGGATCACTGCCTGGCCTGTGAAAATGTCCGGGAAACCGTCCGGCCCTATTGAACCCGCGCGTATGAACGGATCATTCGCTGTGTTACTCAGGACCTGCAGATATCCGGGATCTATGTCATATGCCTTGGCCGTTCCGTTTGGCAGAACGAGCGTTACCTTGCCGTCGCGGGCGTCGTCAATCACGACATTGACGATATACATGTGTGTATTGGGTTTCCATGCATAAACCAAACCTGCTGCGAGCAGCAAAAATAAAATCGCTGCGATCATCCGTTTCATAAAATGACCTCCTGCCTGAAAAAAGGACTGAAACCCATCCTTTCAGGGATGCAATCAATTCTAATCTGACAGAGCATCGATTTCCAATTATTCGCTGGCTCCTGCCCCTGTTGACCCCTGTTGACTTTTATACTGTTTACCGCTATTTATAAACCGACAATATTCCATTGGCAAACCAGCTACTTCACGATAATTCGGAGGAAACCCTGTGACTTTCGGCATACGTTTTGTAGTTCCGATCCTGACAGCCGCCAGCCTCCTTGTTTTTACCTGCTCCAATTCACAAACCGGCTCAACCCGGGTCCAGTCAGCCAGCGCATCAGGCAAGACCATCCAGATCATTGGCTCAGACACCATGGTCAATCTGGTGCAGGCCTGGGCTGAGGCGTTTTCCCCTCTTCACCCTTCTGTTAACATGAGTATACGCGGCGGAGGTTCGGGCACAGGGCTGGCCGCGCTCGTGAACAACTCCTGCGATCTTGCCATGTCATCGCGGCCGATCAGTGAAAAAGAAATAACAGGAGCGCAACAGAACAATATAGAACCAAAGGAATGGAAAGTCGGGCTGGACGGCCTTGTCGTCATTGTCCACCCGCAGAATCCCGTATCAAGCCTCTGCCTGGACCAGGTCAGGGACATATTCCTGGCAAAAATAACAGACTGGAAGGAACTCGGGGGTGATGGCGGCAAAATCGTCATCCTCTCGCGGGAGAGCAACTCGGGCACCTATCTGTTCTTCAAGGAGCATGTGCTGCGACGCGGGGACAAGAAAAACACGGATGAGTTTTCGCCGGACGCGCTGCTCATGCCCTCCTCACAGGCCATAGTCAACGAGGTGAGCCAGAATCCGCACGCCATAGGCTATGTGGGTTTGGGATACATCTCCCCAAAACTCAAAGCCCTGTCGATAGCCAAAAACACAACCTCCATGGCAATCCAACCCAGCATCAAACACGTAGCGGATGATTCATATCCCATTTCAAGGCCACTTTTCTTTTATACAAATGGAAATCCACAAACGGAGATAAAGGAATTCCTGGATTTCGCGCTTTCAACAGAGGGTCAGGCCATCGTAGTCAAAACAGATTTTGTGCCGGTGAAATGATATGAAAAAAATTGTTGACAGGTCCAAGATTCTTGACGGGTCCAAGGCACTTGACGGGTCCAAGATTCTTGACTGGATCATAGAGCGCTTTATCTTCCTCTGTGGTATACTCGTTATAATTTTCGTTGCCCTGATCTTTATTTTCCTGCTGCGCGAAGGAATCGCCTTCTTCAGCTCCTATTCCGGCATGGATTTTCTTTCCAATTCGCGCTGGTATCCGACATCGGACCCGCCGCAATTCGGCATACTCTCACTTATTTTTGGCTCGCTCTTTGTCACAGTCCTTGCAGCACTGATTGCCATTCCACTTGGAGTCATGACCGCGCTCTTCATCGCTGAAATCGCGCCCAGGGGATTCAAGGAGGTTCTCAAATCTGTCATTGAGTTATTGGCCGCCATTCCCAGTGTTGTTATTGGGTTTATCGGCATGGTGACACTCGTGCCAGTTGTACGAACCATCCTCAATATTCCCACAGGCTTATCAGCATTTTCCGGCGCAATAATGCTTGCCTTTATGGCCCTTCCAACCATCGCCTCCATATCCGAGGACGCCATACGCTCCGTACCCTTGTCCTACAAGGAAGGCGCGATAGCGCTGGGTGCCACCAAATGGCAGACCATGTACAGGATCATCCTGCCCGCCTCCGCACCCGGAATCGTGGGCGCGGTGATGCTGGGAATTGGCCGCGTTATTGGAGAAACCATGGCGGTGATGATGATCACTGGCAATGCCGCCCATATTCCCGGAAGCATTTTTGACCCGGTGCGCACCATGACTGCCACAATAGCCGCGGAAATGGGAGAGACCGTGACAGGCAGCATCCATTACGAGGCCCTCTTCGCCATTGGCCTTGTGCTCTTTGTCATCACCTTCATTGTCAATTTCATCGCTGACACTTTCCTCCGAAAGGTGAGGCGGTAGATGAAAAACCGGACAAGTCAGCGGATAGCCTTCATTACACTTTTGGTTTTTTCCCTTGTTGTATTTGCCCCGGTCATCTCCATTTTTGTCATCCTCATCAAGGAAGGCGCATCAGCGCTCACTGCTGAATTCCTTTTTACCATGCCCGCTGACGGAATGAGGGGCGGCGGAATATTGCCCGCAATTGTCGGCACGCTTTTAATCGTTGTTACATCGATTGCAATCACCCTGCCCGTAGGCCTTATGGCTGCCATATACCTGAATGAATACGCGCGTGACAATCTCCTCACCAGGATTATCAGACTTTCCATTGTCAACCTGGCTGGAGTGCCATCGGTAGTCTACGGGCTCTTCGGCCTGGGCATTTTTGTCATAATGCTCAACATGGGAGTATCGATCATCGCAGGCGCGCTCACGCTGTCGATCATGGAGCTCCCCTCGATAATCACGACGGCGAGCAATGCCCTCAAGAGCGTACCAGCCGCGTTCCGCGAGGTCAGTCTTTCTCTGGGCGTGAGCCGATGGCGGACGATCCGTCACGTGGTCCTGCCCAATGCCATCCCAGGCATCCTGACCGGCGCAATATTGAGCATCGCGCGCATCGCCGGAGAAACCGCGCCGATACTGTTCACGGCGGCCGCATTCTATGTGACAAAGCTCCCCGAATCCCTCTCTGACCAGGTCATGGCGCTCCCATACCACCTGTACATTATTTCCACACAGATACCAAACATGCCTGCAAGACTCACATACGGGACCGCACTTGTTCTTGTGCTCCTGGTTTTTCTCATGAGCCTCGTCGCCATCATCCTTCGCATAATCTTCAGGCGGAGGCAAAAATGGTAGAGAAAATCAGGGTGGAAAATCTCTCCGCCTGGTACGGTGACACTCAGGCGCTTGCATCCGTCTCGCTTTCCGTGCATGAACACGAGATCCTTGGAATCATTGGACCGGCCAATTCAGGCAAGTCCTCGTTCATCCGCGTCATTAACCGGCTTAATGACCTCAAACCACAATACAAAAAGCAGGGACAGGTATTTATTGACGACAAAAATATAGACGCAATACACCCGGAGATCCTGCGCAAACGCGTGGGCATGGTCTTCGCGATGCCGCTCTCGCTTCCCATGAGCGTTTATGAGAATATCGCCTTTGGCCCAAAGCGCCACGGAGTGCGGGGAAAAAAGGAACTCGATGCCGTGGTCCAGCGCTCGCTTGAAGCGGCCTCCCTTTGGGATGAGATGAAGGACAGGCTGAAGGATTCTGCGTTAAAACTCTCCGGAGGACAGCAGCAGCGCCTGTGCATTGCCCGCACTCTTGCGGTCCAGCCCGAGGTGATCCTCTTCGACGAGCCCTGCTCAGGGCTTGATCCTGTGTCCACTGCCAGGGTCGAAGAAACGATGATACAGCTGAAGGAAAAATACACCATCGTGCTTGTGACCAACAACATCAAACAGGCTTCACGGGTGAGTGACCGTACGGCATTTTTTCTCATGGGCGAACTTGTGGAACTCGACCTTCCTTCCGTAATATTTGTCGCGCCCAAGGACAAACGCACCGAAGACTATGTTACAGGCAGGTTCGGCTGATGAAAAAAATTGAAGTGTCAGACCTTGACCTGTTTTATGGCGGCTTCCAGGCACTCAAATCAGTGACCATGGCAATAGAAGCAAACAAAATTACAGCCATGATCGGTCCTTCGGGCTGCGGCAAGTCTACGCTCCTGCGCGTATTTAACCGCATGAACGACAGCATAGAAGGCATCCGTATCACCGGGAGCGTGCGTCTCGACGGAATCGGCATCAACGGGTACAAGGACGATGAAGAGATAGACCTGTTGCGCAGGAAGGTGGGCATGGTATTCCAGCGGCCCAATCCCTTCCCTCTTTCAGTATTCGAGAACGTGGCCTTCGGTCTGAAGATCCATAAAATCGCAAGCGGGAAAAAGCTTCATGACATTGTTGAAGATAGCCTGAAGGCCGTTTTGCTCTGGGACGGCCTGAAGGACAGGCTGAAAAAAACCGCGCTGGACCTGACGCTCGAACAGCAGCAGCGGCTCTGCATTGCCAGGCTTCTGGCCGTCAAACCGGACGTCATTCTATTGGACGAACCATGCTCAAGCCTCGATCCCATAGCCACGCAGAAGATTGAGGAATTAATGCTGGAATTGAAAAAGAGGTATACAATAATAATTGTTACACACAACATGGCCCAGGCGGCGCGCGTTTCTGACGATGCCGGGTTCATGCTGTTGGGAAGGCTCGTCGAATTCGGGGAGACATCCAGGATTTTCACTGCGCCTGCAATGAAGGAAACGGAAGACTATATCACCGGCCGCTACGGTTGATCCCGGCGGGTATGCAAGATTTTATTGGCAAGGAGATACACATATGATGCGTCAATTTGAAGGAGAGCTGGACGATCTCAAGAAGCAGTTGCTTTCCATGGGGAAACTCGTTGAAACAATGATCCACAATGCCATCCGCTCGATCCTGGACCGAAACGAAAACCTCAGAAAGGACGTGTTTGCCCACGAAGACGAGGTAAACAGAAACCAGGTTGAAATCGACGATCACTGCATAACGATGATCGCGCTGCGGCAGCCCGCGGCGGTGGATCTCCGCTTTATAACTTCGGCCATGAAGATCAACTCCGACCTGGAGCGCATGGGAGACCAGGCGGTCAATATCGCGGAGCACAATGCCAAATCAACGGAAAGCGTTTCACAGCCGATGCTCGAACAAGTAACACACATGTCTGAAAAAGTCAAAAAGATGGTGCGTGACAGCCTCGATGCCTTTGTTAAAAAGGACATCAGGCTTGCCGAGGCAGTTCTCGCAAGCGACGACGAGGTGGATTCTTCAAAGGATGATATTACAAGAAAACTGACCGACTGCATGAAGGGCAATCCCGAGAGCATCAGCCACTCGCTGGAGATCCTGCTCATCGCGCGCAACCTGGAGCGTATCGGCGACCACGCCACCAATATCGCCGAAGACGTCATCTACATGGTGAAGGGCAAGGACATCCGGCATCACATGTATGACCGGTAGGTTGTCTTTGACCGGCTAAACCGCTCCACTTGAACCTGTCGCCTGCCGTGTCTATACTGGGGCATGAAACGGAAAATACTTGTCCTGTCCTGCGGCGGCACCATCATCATGCGGAAAAGCGTATCCGGCGCACTCAAACCGCCCGATGAGCAAGAGGCCCTGCACTCGTTGCTCAGCCTGGAACCCCGCCTGAACGAGCTCGCGGAGTTCTGTGTTATCAACATTGCCAACATTGACTCAAGCAACATGACTCCGGCGCTCTGGGACGCAATCGCCATCGCAATACACAATAGCTATGCGCAATTTGACGGGTTTATCATCACACACGGTACCGACACCATGGCGTACACCGCGGCCGCGCTCTGCCTGGCCCTGCAAAACATCGGCAAGCCCGTGATCCTGACCGGAAGCCAGATCCCTGGAAGCAGCCTGAATTCCGATGCGCGGCGCAACATGGTCAACGCGGCAATGGCCGCAATTGCGGACCTGGCAGGCATCCATATCCTGTTCGACGAGCGGATCGTGCAGGGCTGCCGCGCCACGAAAGCCTCCGAATCCCGGCTTGACGCGTTTCGCACCGTCAATGCCCCGGACACGGCCAGGATCGGCACGGAGATACAACTTGCCGCATCCGCACCCAGGCGGCACAGTCGCTCTCCTGAACTCACATCCGGTTTTGTACCGGATGTACTCTGCGTTTCCCTGACACCAGGTACAGACCCATCGGACCTGGAATTTCTCCTGGAAAACAAACGCATCAGGGGAATCGTGATCGCGGCTTTCGGTACAGGAAACCTTCCGGATAATTTCAATGCTTTTTTTCGCAAGGCAAAGGAAGCCGACGTGCCGGTTGTGATTACCTCACAGTGCCTGCACGGCATGACCAGGATGTCAAGCTACGAGACAGGCAAACAAGCCCTGGACCTTGGCGCAATCGAGGGATATGACCAGTCGCTTGAAATGCTCACAGTGAAACTGATGTGGGCACTTAAGCGCTGCAAGCCGGCCGGGATTGGGGCGGTCATGGAAACAAATTTTTGCGGCGAACTGGACAGGAAGTACCTTTTTCACGAATAGGGAGATTCTCCTTATTGTATCATTATACCGATTAGCATAGCCTCTTTCTTAAAAGGAGGCTTTTCTATGAAGAAACTGTTTCTTATCATCGCGTTTTTCGCGATATTATTCAGCTGTCAACCGCCTGGAACCGCGGTCGGCGAGAATCCTGATGGGACATCAGAACAAGCGCGCGGGATTACAACCGGCAGGTTCCAGTCAAAATGGGACAGGACCTGTACCATCCTGACGACAGTGCATTGGGCCGAGTGCACCT
>RPPD01000041.1 GCA_003818675.1 Spirochaetaceae bacterium | reverse complement strand
TGATGGCCTTGTCTATATTACGCCAGGGACCACGGACCTGGTTCTGACCAAACGATTTTGGGTAATGGGAAATTTCAGCCGCTTTATACGCCCGGGCTTTTCCCGCATCCACGCGGAATCAGGAAACGAATTGCTGCGGGTTTCAGCATATATGTCGGGTAGCCGAGTGATTGTTGTTTGCATAAACAACAGCAGTGAGTTCCTGGGTACGCGCCTGGATTTGGATGGCTTTCAGACAGTAACTGTGTCTGCGCTCTACAGGACAACGGAATCACTTGAGCTTGCGAGTACAGGGAGGCCATTATCTGTGCGGACAATCATTCTCCATCCGCGAAGCGTTACTACTCTGATTTTGGAATGCGAATAGGGGCTGCCCAAAAGTACCGATTCTGTTAAGGAACACAGCGAAACTCCACGGCACGCTTCTGTGGGATTATTTAACTTGTGCAAGAGTTGTCGCTGCGACATTCACAATGTCTTCAACAGAACATCCGCGTGAGAGGTCGCTGACCGGTTTTGCAAAACCCTGCAGGATAGGGCCATAGGCCTCAGCCCTGGCAAGCCTTTGGGTGAGCTTGTAGCAGATGTTGCCCGCACTCAAGTCGGGAAAGACCAGCGTGTTGGCTTTTCCCGCAACCACGGAACCAGGAGCTTTCTTTGCGGCAACATCAGGGACAACCGCGGCGTCACCCTGGAGCTCTCCATCTATGACAAGCTCTGGCCGCTTCTGCTTCACGATTTCCGTGGCTTTCCTGACCTTGTCAACATCCGGGTGATCCGCGCTTCCCTTTGTTGAAAAAGATAGCATGGCGATTATAGGCTCCACCCCGAGAAAACTTTTGCATGACCCTGCGGCAGCTATTGCGATTTCGGCGAGTTCTTCAGCAGTGGGATCAGGTATGGTGCCGCAGTCAGCATAGATGAGTTCTCCATTGGCACCAAAGTCAGTGTGGGGCAAACACATCACGAAGCATGAGGATGCGACTTTCATTCCAGGAGCAGTTTTGATTATGGAGATGGAAGCCCGCAGGACATTGGCCGTTGAGTTTTCAGCGCCCGCGACCATGGCATCTGCCACTCCCTTGCGGACCATCATGGCTCCCCATTTTAAGGGTTCAAGCATTTCCTTTCGTGCTGCTTCCTCGGTCATACCCTTGTGCTTGCGAAGTTCATGATATTCGTGGACGAAATCAGCAAAATGTGCAGGATCGCCTGGCTGGCTTATATGCACACTGTCAAGTGAAACACTTAAGCGCGCAGCGATCTTTTTTATCGCATCCGGGTCTCCTACCAGGTATGTTTCCCTGGCAAGCCCCAATGAGGCTATCTTGGCCGCTGCCTGGATTGTCCGCTCCTCAGTACCCTCGGGGAGAACCAGGCATTTAGAAAGGGATCTGGCTTGTGACCGCATTCGCTCGACGAAATTCATGAAAAGCTCCTTGGAATCTTTGTCAAAAAGTATAATCATTTTTACGATATTTTCCAAGTGAAAAACTCTACTTATGCGATATGGAATGTAGTGACAAAAAACTCTTTTCCCGATAAACTTCAGCCTGGAGAATATTTGTGGCAGAAACTATAATCCTGCCCTGGAAGATCTTGAAGAATCCCGTACTCGCCTATGAAAACTGGGCAATAAAGGATCCCTGCATGATTTTCAGGGATAATGAATTTTACCTTTTCTTTTCAGCCTTCTTTGATGATCACGGGGAGGAACGGAGCCACCTGGTTTCGGTACGGACAAAGGATTTTATTTATTTTTCAAAACCAGATTTCATTTGGGACGGGAGAAAGGAAGGGTGGAGCGGATTATGCTCGCCCAACATATCCCTTTGCCAGGGGAAATACTATCTTACATACAATTCATGGGGGGAGATTCACCCCAATGGGAAAAAGAACACGCTCTTTTATGCTGTTTCCAAAGATTTGGTGAATTGGGAAAAAGACATTCCTCTTGGTATGGAGGTAATAAAAGATGAGCGCGCCATTGACCCGGCGGTTACTGAGTTTAATGGCAAATGGTTTCTCTGCTTCAAGGGGCTTGAAAGCCCTATTGTAGCCCGGGCACCTTCCATTGATGGACCCTGGCAGATCGTGGGCACTCCGGATACGGGATGGCTTATAGGCGGCGAGTTTATAATGATAGACGGATGCTGGTATCTCGCAGGTACGGGCCGGGGCCTTGTCCCCATTCTTTCCAGGATGAAGGGCACAGGGGACAAGCCCGAAGACTGGATTTCATATCATCCGCCGTTGCGCTTGAGTTTTCCGCTTGAGCATTTCAACACTTGTATCCGCACGCATTGCTTTTTTTTGTCTGACAATCGCAACCAGACAGGAAAATATTACGCGCTTTATGTGGGTGCTACTGAAAACATTTCACATCTTGGAAGGGGCAACTGCAAGCTCGCCATAGCCAGTTCTCCAGATCTTGTAAACTGGCATGTCCCTCCCCATGAGGAAAACTCTGCAATCGAGCGGGCTGTATAGCAGGTTGCCGTCAGAGCCTCGGGAAGCAAGGCATTTCCTTTTTATGTCCTGCCCGCATCCGCAACTTTTGGCGGAAAATCAAATTCAGTTTCAAACAAAACCGCGAGTATCGTGGCTGTCGCATCCTCTCCTGCGCCTTCTGTTTCTATTATTATCTGTTCTCCCTTGGTCAAACCCATTGCTATTATGTCCAGTGCTGTTTTACAGACTGAACTCCTGTAATTGTCTTCATTAGAATTGTTTTTGCGGGAAATATGGACAATTCCCTTAAATTTAGTAAGCTCACTGGCGATGATACCGGATGGACGAACATGAATCCCTGCATTATTTGCAATTGTGGCGGTTTTTTTTGTCATATTTCCTTAATTTCTATTATACTAAATACCATGATTTGCCGCAATGAGAAGCAGGCTGAAAAATTGGAGACTTTTCAGCCTGCTTCTCTTGAAAATTGCTTAAGGGTTTGTCACGATTGTTTTTTTATAATACTATTTACCGGTTATATGACAAATCCTTATGCAATTCAATAATTTATTGTACAAGGGAAGGTAAAACTTGAACAGGCTTGGCAGCCTGCGTATTTTTCGGATCAGGTTGTCCGGGGAACAGCAGGCACTCATTCTTATAACGCTGCAGTCCTTTTTCATGGGACTCGCATTTGTGCTCTTTTACGCCAATTCAAGTTCCCTTTTCCTCACTACCTATGGCGCCAATATGCTTCCATTCATTTACATTTCAGTTGGCGTGCTTGTGCCTGTTGCCTCATGGGGTTTTTCTCGCCTGCAGCGCAGGTGGAACCTCGCGAAGATTGCCCCTCTTGTACTTATCTGTTTTCTCGCCATGTTTGTGCTGTCATGGCTGGGACTCCTTTTCCCTGATTCGAGATGGTTGTCATTTTTCCTGATGATAGGCTACGCACTTGGCAACCTCTTTTCAGCCATTATCCGGGGCTCTCTCGCAGGGCAAATGTTCGACGCGCGTGCGCTGAAACGCAATTACCCTTTGATCCTGGGTGGTCATGTATTATCAATTATTCTTGGCGGCGCCCTTATCCCTGTCCTTGTTGGAATTCTGGGAAAACCTGAGCACCTTCTGCTTGTCTCGGGATTTTCAATGGGGTGTGCACTCCTCGTAAACCTTTTTCTTGTGAGGACCAGGCAAGGTGAAATGGGCCGGGATACGCAAGAACCTTCCGTAAAGAAAAAGGTTTCACTGTTCAGGCTGCTCTTCAACAAGTACCTGCTCCTTCTTCTGCTCTACCAGGTTTTTTCAACGGTCGGCTCGCAGCTGGTTGATTTTATTTTCAACTCCAAGGCCGAACAGCTTTTTCCAGACGCGGTAATGCTCGTACAGTTCTTTGGCAACTTCATGGCCATAGTCACGGCTGTGGGGCTTGTATTTGTGCTCTTTGTAGCGGGAAAGCTTCTGGTGCGTTTTGGCATGAGTGTGGGGCTGTCCGCTAATCCAATAGCAGTTTTTTTCTGCCTTCTTGTGGCGGCAGTAACAGGACTCTTCACAGGACCAGGCTCGTCTGAATTTATCTGGCTGGCGCTCACGGCCATGGCCATGGACTTCATTTTCACAACGAGCTTCACCGATACATCAATTCAGTCAAGCTACCAGCCCATTTCAAAAACAGAGAGGGCGGGTGTGCAGACAATAATAGAGGGACTGGGGATTCCCGTAGCCTTTGGTCTGACTGGCTTTCTGCTGCTTCTCCTGAACATGCTTCCGGGCATTGACCTGTTGCATATTGTCTGGTTCTCTGTCCTGGTATTTGGCGGCTGGGTATATGTGAGCATACTGCTCTTCCGCTCCTATACGAAAAAACTTTCACAGTCAATGCGCCGCAAGACCTTTGACGCAGGCGAGGCCATTCTCACAGAAAAACTTAACTACAACCTCCTTGGCAAACTCCTGAAAAGCGAGGACCCTGTTGCAGTCTCACTCGGTCTTGATCTTCTGGAAACAAGCGAATACGAGTTGTACTACAAGCAGCTTGTGCGCCTGATAATGCATCCTCATCCTGATGTCCGTTTTGACGCTGCAAAAAGAATTGAGCGCAGCCGCGTTGACATCGCACGGGATATACTCGCGCAGTATCTTGATCTGGAGCCTGACCCCCGTGTACGCGCCCAGTTCATACGCGCTTTCTGTGCGCTTGATCCTGAACCCAGAGATCATGTGCGCGAATATCTTGAAAGCCGTGACCAGGGGATCCGCCTCGCGGTAATGGCCGGCCTTTTGCGTTACGGGGGGATAAGCGGCGTGCTTGAGGTTGGACAAAGGCTTCTTACAATGTCCGAATCACCCGTGCCACAGGAGAGGAGCTTTGCCGCGAAGCTATTGGGTGAAGTGGGTTCCTATAGTTTTTACCAGCCCCTGATGAAGCTCCTCATTGATTCTGACCTTGAGGTCAGAAGGCAAGCAGTGCGCGCAGCACGTGAAGTTAAGAATCCAAAGCTCTGGCCTGGTATAACGGAAAACCTGAAGCATCCGCTTTTGAGGGCAGAAGCACTTGGAGCCCTGTCTGCATTCGGTCCTGATGTTATTCCGCTTGTGGAGGACGCACTCAATCCGCGTTCTTCCTACAGCAAGGACGTTGTGCTTCGACTGGTGCGCGCGCTCAGTCTGGTAAGGGGCGAACGGGTGATGCGTTTTCTTGAAAAGTACATACCGTTCCGTGATTTTGAGATAGAGCGCGAGATAAAGAACGCACTTTCCTTCTGCGGATTCCGCATAAGCCGCAAGGACAGAAGGCGGTTTGACCAGGTCCTGGAACGTGAGGTCTCCTTTGCGGTGCAGATCCGCCGCATGAGATTACTGTTCCAGGGCTATGAAGAGGCTGCGCTCTTGTGGAAGGCACTGTCAGATCTGTCACGGGATGTGTTAAGTTCGATATTCCTGTCGCTTTCGTTTGTATTTGACGCCAGGATCATGCAGGGCATTTACCAGAAACTTTCAAGCGGAAACAAGAACGACAGGGCGCTGGCCGCGGAACTCGCGGACCTGACGCTCTATGGCGCCTATCATGAACTTGTTTTCCCTCTGGTAGATGAAGAAATATCAGACGAAAGACTTGAGGCAATATATACAAAACGCCTTGCTGTAGCTGTGCCGGATTTTCACGGTGCGCTTTCGGAATTGATACAGGACAGGGACAAATGGCCTTCTTCCTGGGTCAGGTCATGCGCGCTTTTCACAGTCATGAAAAGGGGAGATAAAACATACAGGGAAATCATACTGGAGGCTGCAAGAGACGAGGACCCCCTGGTCAGGGAAACAGCACTATGGGCCTTTACCTCGCTTGCACCCGATGATTTTCAGATTATCCAGACGCTGGTTCCGAAGAACCTGGCATCGTTGCTGGTCAGGCGTATGGACCAGCAAAAAGGGGGTAGACGCATGTTGTTTACAATTGAAAAGGTTCTGGTGCTGAAATCCGCTACCATGTTTTCATCCATGCCTGACCATCTCCTTGCGTCCATTGCCGCTATTGTTGAAGAGGTTGAGGTATCTGCGGGAGAAACCTTTCTGAAAAAGGGCGAGATCGGAGACTGCATGTACATAATTGCAGAGGGTGCAGTGAGGGTTCATGACAACACTCGTGAACTTGCGCTTTTTGGAAAGGGAGAGGCTGTTGGCGAACTTGCGGTCCTGGATCCAGAAACAAGGTCCGCCTCCGCCACAGCAGTGGAGGACACACTCCTTTTCCGCATTGACAAGGACAATTTTGATGAACTGCTGGCAGACAGGCCTGAGATTGCGCAAGGCGTAATACGCGTCCTTTGCCAACGGGTCAGAGAGACAACTCGAAGGCAGGCATAAGGATAAACCCATGAATAGAAAAAATATTGTTTCTGTTTTTACGCTTTTTCTGGTTGTATTCCTGTTTTCCTGCAGAGGTGGACCCATGTACAAAGAACTTGGAGATACAGACAGGCTATCCCTTCATGTTGGGCAGAAGGTGCAGCTGTCCGGTAAAATTGCTGTTGAGATCTGGCAGCACATGGTGGGGTCATTTGACGGATATCCTTACAGTGCGTATTTTGATCTGGCAGGAAGCCAGATTGTGATTTATTCCAGAACCAGGCTCCCGGATAGTGGCAGGCTTTTGTTGCGCGGAACAGTCGTGAAACTGGAGGGCGGATCAAAGAATCCCGGGAAATCGGATGAGATTTATTTTGAGTATCACCTGCTTGTTGATGAATATGATTTTCTGAAGTGAGTTGTTCACTTCGTGGCCAGAAGCTTTACAATTTCGCGCTCCAGGTCCTCAAGCGTATAAGGCTTTGGGACATAGCTGAAGATACCTTCGTCAATCATGGTCTTGATGTTTTTTATTTCACCCGCCCCACTTGCAATAATCACCTTCACAGCTGGATCTATTTTCCTGAGTTCCTGATAACATTCTATTCCGCTTTTCTCAGGCATGGTCACATCCAGAACAAAGCCATCGATTTCCCCTTTATGCTTCATGTATAGTTCTATGACTTCAAGGCCATTTTTTGCCGGGAGAATTGAAAGGCCTGTGGACTGGAGAATTTTTACAAGAATTCGGAGAACAATGGGCTCGTCATCCGCGACAATTAATGTTCCGGAAAGCCGTTTGCCTGAATCTTTTTTGAATATTGATTGTAATGCTTCATGGGATTCTCCGCTGTCCGGCTGCAGGAGGGGCAGCATAATCGTAATTTTAGTTGCTTTTCCATGCGGTGCTTCAAGAAAAAGGGCTCCATGATACTTGCGGATTATGCACTGCACCACAGTGAGCCCGAGTCCGCGTCCTTGCGGTTTAGTGGTGAAGAATGGATCAAATACGCGGTCTTTAACTGAACTCTCAATCCCTGGGCCAGTATCACTCACTGTGAAATAAATATACTTGCCTGCAGCGGGTTTTTCGTCCAATACACTCTGTGCAAATTCAGCAGCTTTCATGTTCTTTATTCCGGTAGAAATGGTGACTTTTCCGGATTTATCCTGAAGAGCTTCACCTGAATTGATTACAAGGTTCAGCAATACCTGCTCAATATCCGCCCTGATAATTTGTATCTCGGGAAGATCAGGGCTTAATTCTGTCTGTATGGGTATACTCTTGGGAAGAGCAAGCCAGAGGATCGGCAGGTATTCTTCAATAATGGCATTCAAATTCATAAATGCAGACTGGCTTGCCGCCCTGCCGGAAAGACGCAGCATTCGGTGTGTGAGCTCGGCCGCCTTTGCCGCCGCATCTGAGATAAACGATATTTCCTGTGGAGGATTGCCTGCTATGGACGGGAGAAATTTCAGTATTTCAATATTTCCCATGATGACTGTGAGAAGATTATTGAGATCATGTCCGATTCTTCCAGCAAGGATTCCCAGATTCTCGGTTTTTTGGGTGGAAAACAGCTGCTTTTCAAACTGCTTGCAATCCAAATCCTTTTTGTCCATGCAGTCTCCATCAGTTATATTGGACTTTTATACTGGCAATATCAAAGTATATATGAAAGGGGATATCATCGCCAATGAATTCCTGCTTTTTGCCTTCCTATTTCCCTTGACATATGGCTGTAACAAACTATGCTTTATTATTGACCCCAAGCGGAAACCTTGTGATGGAGAAAACGAGCAACCTGTCAATAGCTTTTCTCACTACATTCATAGACAACATGATCAACAAGCATCGCTTTTTTGGGGTTGCAGACAGGGCCAGGCAGGAGGGCGCAACCCTCTTTTGTTTTCTCCCGAGATTCCTGAATGACCGCAGCGGATTTGATCGCCAGGCAAATGTTCTGATAGATTTTGTTACGTCTGAGTATTTTGACGGCGTGATTGTCGGGAACATCATCCGTGAGGACAACGCGACTGAAGAGGAGGTGAGGGATCTCTTCTCGAGGTTTTCCCTCCCGCATGTGTCAATTCACGAAAATAAGGTGGGAGTGCCTTTCATTCCAACAGACAATGCCGGGGGAATTGCCCTGATAATACAACATCTGGCAAGGGTGCATAAATGCCGCAAAATTGCGTATGTACGCGGTCCCCAGCAGCATCCGTATGCGGAACAGCGGATTTGCGCTTTCAGGGAAAGCATGATGGAGGAGGGCATTGTAATAAATGAAAACCTGATCACGCCTCCTGCCAGCTGGTGGTATTCCAATTTTCAGGTGATCTTAGACGAGCGAAATCTCACGCCTGGCCGGGATTTTGACGCGGTGGTTTGCGCAAACGATATTCTTGCTATTGAAGCAATAAAAATGATGCAGGAAAGGGGCTACAGCATTCCTCGTGACGTGCTTGTCACGGGTTTTAATGATACCGTGGAATGCACTGTATTTACACCTACTCTGACCTCGGTAAGGCTTCCATTTTATCAGCAGGGT
Organism: Spirochaetaceae bacterium; assembly: GCA_003818675.1. The sequence continues at coordinate 917 of RPPD01000041.1, read as the reverse complement.
GTCGCTGCCTGTGACATGCTTTTCAACTTGATGAAAAGAAAGGGCTCAAGCAACTCCAGCATGGATGGATCTGATGGAGGCTACACCCATGTCAAGCTTCCCGACGCAGAGCTTATGGTCAGAGATTCCTGCGGCTGCGTTGATCCTGTGGTGCGGGAATTGGCAGAAATCAAGGAATCTGGAAATGCGGAATTTGAAGAGCCTGATTTCCAGGGAAAAGTCAGAAAGATATTCAGTGCTGTATTGGGCACTGTTCTGCCTGATACAAAAGACGTGGAAGAGCTTGCCTCGCAGTTTATTGAATATTGCCTTGGCTCGCTTGACGATGACAGCTTTTTCAGGGTTTTTCGCCATCTGCTGAACAAAACAATCATCAGAGGCGGGGATATAGGATTATGGAGTGATTTTTTAGCCAGTCTCCGTACAGAAATTCTTTTGCTGCTGCGGGATACCAGCATGACTGTCAGTGCGGAGACACTTTTCCACCAAATGAGAACATACATGTTCCAGACATGCATCAGACTTGAGAAGACAGCCACACTCGAATATGAGAGATTGTCGGATGGTATCCGAAAGTTCGGCGTAGCACTCATCTCGACATTTGACATCAATATTATTATGGACGAGACGGCTAATTATCTGGCCAAGTTTGGTATTGCGACCTGTTATGTCTCGCTTTATGAGGATCCATCCCGTCCAGCAGCATTCTCGAACCTGATGCTTGCAGTCAAGGACGGAAAGCGCATCCCGCTTCCCGGGAACGGATTCCGCTTTGCCTCCTGTGAAATTGTACCGCGGCAGTACCTGCATCAGACTCCTGATGCCTGCTATATTGTTTCCGCGCTTTTTTTCCGTGATCGCCAGATTGGATTTATCTGTTTCAGGATGACCAGGCGCGATACTGTGATATACGATAT
>RPPD01000040.1 GCA_003818675.1 Spirochaetaceae bacterium | reverse complement strand
TGTTCAGGCGCAGGAGGCAGCAAAAAATGCCACCCGGTATAATGTGACCGCTGGAATCGCCCGGAAGAAGAACAAACCGCTCCGCCTTGCCGCCATGTCAGGGCTTATATCAGGTCTCACCGAGAAAGAAAGCGTGGACTATGCCCCAACAGGCGGCCTTGATAGTCTTCGCGAACAGTGGAAACAGGGGCTTATTTTAAAAAATCCAGGGCTAAAAAATATCTCCTTCTCCCTCCCGCTGGTTAGTGCCGGCATTTCTCACGGTATCTTCGTTGTCTCTGATCTTTTTGCAGACGAGAATACAACGGTCGTGATCCCGGCTCCCTCATGGGAGAACTACAGCCTTATATTCAAGGAGCGTTGGGGAGCGGAATATGACGAATATCCCTTCTATAATAGTAAAAACGGTTTTAACATCGATGGTTTGCGAAATACGATTTCAACATGCCGCACTGATAAAATAATCTGTATCCTCAATTTTCCCCACAATCCCACGGGCTACACCCCGCTTGCGGATGAGGCTTGGGAAATCTGCCATGTGCTAAGAGATGCCGCGGAAGCCGGGAAAAAGATGCTCGCACTCTGCGATGACGCATACTTTGGGCTCTTCTGGGAAAAGGAAATATTCCACGAATCCATATTCGCGCTTTGCGCAGAGCTTCATCCCAATCTGCTGGCAGTAAAGCTTGACGGAGCCACCAAGGAGGACTTTGCCTGGGGACTGCGCGTTGGTTTTGTCACCTTTGCAGGCAAGGGACTCACAGAAAAGCACCTTGACGCGATTACAGGCAAGGCGCTTGCTTCCATACGTGCCTCTGTTTCAAGCGCCTCCATGGCAGGCCAGCAGCTTCTTCTAAAGGCCATGGCTTCGCCTGGATACATGCAGGAAAAGGAGAACGCACTTTCTGACCTGGCTTCCCGTTATAAAGCTGTCCGCGAGTTTGTTTCACTTCACCCGCATAAAGCTCTTTATCCCATGGGCTTCAACTCCGGGTACTTCCTCTGCATGAGGACAGCGGGAATTGATGCACAGGTGCTTCGCAGAAAGCTCCTTGATGACAAGGGTATCGGAACAGTGGCAATCGGAAAGGAATTTCTTCGCGTGGCCTGGTCCTGCGTGGACGAGGAAGACATAGCGCCGCTGTTTACCGAGATCTGGGCGGCTGCGGACGGACTTGCCGGAACCCGCCGCTGATCCGGTTGCATTTTCCGCCCGGGTACAGGTATACTTCCCCTGGGGCGGAGGAAATACCGTGACTTATGACATCCTGATCAAAAACGGCATTCTGGTCTGGCCGGAGAAAACCAAAATATTTTCAATTGGCATCAAGAATGGAGCCATGACAATACTGGACGGCAAGGCCGAGATTGAGGCACAGGAGACTGTCGATGCCTCAGGATGTTATGTACTTCCCGGGCTTGTTGATCCGCATGTGCACCCGGCCTACGTGGATGACATAGGCCGGATTTCAAAAAGTGCAGCATTTGGCGGGGTGACTTCCATCCTCCACTACACCTCAGTGAAACCTGGTGAAAAAGCCGTTGATGTCCTGTCAAAGCTTCGCGAGCAGGGAGAACAAACCTCTTTTATCGACTTTGGCCTGCACGCTTCTCTCTTTGACACCCTCACCCAGGGCCCGGAGATCCCGGCGCTTGCAAGGCTGGGATTCCGCTCCATAAAGATGTTCACCGCCTACCAGAAGCAGGTCTGGATGACCGGGGACTATGCGCTCGCAAAGGCCATGGACCTGATAGCCGCAAACGAAGGTCTTGCCTGCGTCCACGCCGAGAACGGCTGCGTCATCGATTTCCTTGAGGAAAAATACGCGCCTGTCACGGCGGAGAACTTCCTGCTGACCAGCCCGTCGATCCTGGACAAGGAGGCGATCTTCCGCGTGCTCTGCACGGCCAAAACAACGGGCTGCACGGTATACCTGCCGCATATTTCTTCAAAGAAAGCCCTGGAGGCCATGGTCATGGGCCACAAGGAAGGAATCCGCTTCTTCAGCGAAACCTGTCCGCATTATCTCGCCTTTGCATGGGATGAGTTGAAATCACGCGGCCCGCTCGGCCGTCTGCGCCCGCCCGTTAAAACCTCAGAGGACCAGGAGGCGATCTGGGCCGCGGTTTCCGGGGGAATCATGGACACAATCGGAAGCGACCATGCTCCAAAGGACAAGAAACCTACGGATGATTTTGCGAAAGCAGCGTACGGAGCGCCCGGCACCGAGAGCATCCTGCCGGTGATGTGGGAACTGGGCGTAAACCGCGGACGCATCAAGCCGCAGGACCTTGTACGCATGTGTTCGGAAAACCCTGCTATGATATTCGGCCTGGACAAAAAAGGCCGGCTTCAAGACGGCGCGGACGCGGACCTGGTTGTTTTTGACCCGGAAGAGCGCTGGACTATCACGCATGCAAACCAGCACTCGGCAGCGCCGTACACGCTCTACGAGGGAATGAAGATTAAGGGAAAGGTCAGAAAGGTATTCTCGCACGGCCGCCTGCTTGTTGACTGTGATAATTTTGTGGCGGAGAAGCCTGCCGGCGCTTTTACAGAAACCAGACCTAATGGATCCTGATGGATACCCCGGAGTTTTGCGGAACAGACACATGGATTTTCTTTACCCACGGCCATTATAAACAAGTACTCTATTCCTGCCGCGCCGCTTTGCCTCATACAGCGCCTTGTCAGCATCTCCAACCAGCATCTCAGGTTTATCGTCCTTGATATAAAATGCTATGCCTATGCTGACTGTAAGGGGCATGCCCGCGGTCTTGGGCGTCTCGGCCTCCACCATCAAGCGGATTTTTTCCGCGATCATGATTGATGTGTCAGACTTCATTTCAGGAATGACCACGACGATTTCCTCTCCGCCGTAGCGTGCGACAAGGTCATTCACGCGTGTGTGTTTTCTTATTATGGCCGCGACGGATGCGAGAGCCTTGTCACCAGCCAGGTGTCCATGTTCGTCGTTTACAAGCTTGAAATGGTCAATGTCTATCATGAAAAGCGACAGCATGTAACCATAGCGCCTGGCGCGCTCCATTTCCTTCTGCAATTCCTCGTCAAAATACCTTCTGTTATACAACCGGGTGAGTCTGTCCCGGTTGGCAAGCGAGTGCAATTTTTCCTTTGCGTGGTTTATGCTCCGCTTGAGGTTTAAAAGCTGGTCATGTGTTTCCCTGTCAGCCACGCTTTCCAGAAGCTCTGCCATTTGATGCTCAATCAAAAGAGTATCCGTGAGCTCGCGGTCAAACTCGTCCTCGAGCTTGTCCAAGTCAAACTCCTTGTAAACAAGGTAGCATGTACCAATCCCTATATGGTCCCCGTCATGGAGTATTTCGCTTTTTGTGCGCTTGCTGTTGACAAAGGTCCCGTTGGTGCTTTCCGTGTCCTCAATGACAAAGCATCCGTCCTGAAAAAATATTTTTGCGTGTTTGCGCGAAGTTGTCTGTCCCGGGAGGCAGATTGAATTTTCCTGATCACGGCCGATAGTGTATATTTTTTCAGGGTCCAGGTTCATCTTTGCGTCAAGGTAATACACGCATCTTGTCATCAGGGACTCCTTCATTTCAGCAACTTCACTGCCTTCAGAGTTCCGCCCGCCATATGCCCGGATCAATTTCCAATAAAGGCGAGTCATGGTCTTTCCTGAGCACAACACGCACCAATCCTGCGTTTAAAATGAAGCGCTTGCAGAGAATGCAGACCTGGGTGTGGCCGAAGATATAAATGGTGCTTCCCACGCAGTTGTCTTCACCCGCCTGGATTATCGCATTCTGTTCAGCGTGGATGCTTCGGCAGGTCTCGTAACGGGTGCCGCTTTCTATGGAGTGTTCAATCCTGTAACAGATGCCGCGGGAAAGGCATGATTCTACGCCAGAGGGAGAATTATTGTAGCCAGTGCCCCTGACCTTGCGCCTTGTATTGACAATAACAGCGCCCACCTGGGCCCTGATGCAGTCACTGCGCGATGAAGCCTGTTCGGCAAAACCGATAAAGTAATCATCCCAGCCGGGACGCGTACGGGTTTTCTCTTTCATAACAAATACGGTAGGTGAAATCTCCGCGTCTGTCAATTATTCCTGGCCTGGTTATATGTCTTGTTCCATGAAAGCAATTTCTCCACCGAGGACTTGTTCGCATTCAGCCATTCCACGACCTTCGCATCCCGGGAACCGGCGTTGATAAGATATACAGCGGTCTGCAGATGTCCCTCATTTCTCAGACTGAGAAAATAGGGCAATTGTTTTTCCCAGAGAAAACCGGTATTCCTGTTTGATGTCTGCAGTTCATCCATGATCGTGATGAGCGTGTCAAGCTTTTCTACCTGTGCCTCAATCGGCGAGAGATCCTTCATACTCCGCCCATCCCGGGTTTTCTCCTGTACCGCAAGGAAGCCGAGCATCAGGTCAAGTGGACCCAAATCCTTGGGAAGGTCGGGATTCATAATAATGGTGGCGGACTCCCCCCTGGCTGGCGGGATCAAGTATTCACGCACCCGCGCGAGAGCTGTAACAGAGCGGGTGGAAACGGGTTCAAGAATCAAAAACCGGATATATGCATAGAGTGTAGGGGTCCTGAATGATTTCTTTTCATAGGTAAAGCCAAGAGTATAAAAACTTGAAGTATGCTGGGAATTCAGGCTGGCCGAGGTTTCGAATTCCTTCACGGCATTGTCAATCTCGCCCGTTTTAAGCAGGGTCAGGCCAAGGTTGAAGTGCAGATGGAAAAAATTGGGGTCTCGCTGCAATCCCTGCCGAAACGTCTCTATTGCCTTAAGAGGATTGTTGGAGTCATCAAGGGCGCTGCCCTTGACCATATAGAATTGCGGCCTCAGCGAGCCATCAAGCGCAATCCCCTTGTCCGCCTGGGCAATGCATTGCGCAAAATCTTTCATGGTATACAAAGTGAAGCTCAATTCATAACACGCGCCCTCGTTTTGGGGATTGGCTGAAAGCACCTTGCGGTAGAGCTCAACAGCCTCACCATATTTGCCCTTGTCATGGAGGGAAACTGCTTCCCTGACAAGGCGGTCCTGCTCCACCAGGCTCATGCTTGCTGCGGCCGGGGTCGCGTTTTCAGTGGCCTTTTCCACAGTCTGACATCCTGACAAAACAACCAAACACAACAGCATACATAATCCTGCATAACTATGATTCATAATACCCTCCACATTTGTTGCACCGCCGCATGAAGTTCTTCCACGGTTCCGGTGTTTACAAGAGTGTAGTCCGCAAGCGCAATCGGGCCACCCTTTTCAATGTTTTCTATTTCCATGAAATCCCGGGAGATTGCCTCCTCGAGTGTCAAAGGCCTTACCTTCCGTTTTGCCAGCCGCTGGTAGCGCAGCTCACGCGGGGTGAAGACAGCCAGCACCAGAAGCAAGTCTCCGTATTTCTCCTTTAATATCTTGTACTCGGAAAAACTGTACAGTCCATCGATGAGCACCGGCTTCCCGGCTTTGCGCAACTCCTCAATTTTTGGAAGCGAGAGAATTGCGAACGCGCCCATGCCGTGCTGTTTCCGCAGGTCCTCGCGGACGATCCTTTCATTTTTCTCATTCACCTCAAGGCCGCGGCGCTTCACCTCTTCCATTGTAAGACCGCCAAAGTAGACCTTGGAAAATCCGTGCGCTTCAAGGTATTCGCCAGCTATGCTTTTTCCTGAACCGCACATGCCTACAGTCGCGATGATTTTTTGTTTCATTGTCAGCCGCTCTCCTTCCGGAACAGTACTATGACCACAGCCTGCAGCGCAAGCGCAAATCCAGCGAGCACCGTGATATCAAGCCATAACGGATGGCTGGGCGCGATTCCAAGAAAGACCGAGCGCACAAGATCAACGCCGTAATTCACAGGATTGATGCCTATGATCACCTTCAGCCAGTCAGGCGCCGCGGCGACCGAGTACATGGCACCCGAAAGAAAAAACATGGGCATTATGACAAAATTATTCATGATGCCGAAACCCTCGAAGCTGCGCATTCTGCACGCGATGAGCATGCCAAGCGAAGTGACTGCAAACGCCACAAGATACATGCATGGGAGCACAAGCAGGAGTTTCATCCAGTCCACGGGGATTCCCAGAAATGGAATAAAGACAAATGTTATTGCGCTGTGAAACACAGCCATGCTCGCTCCGCCTATTGTCTTGCCAAGCGCTATTGATGTGCGTGAGACAGGCGCTACAAGAATCTCCTTGAGAAAGCCGAACTCACGGTCCCAGATCACGGATGTGCCAGCCATGATGGACGAGAAGAGGATGTTCATCACGATCATTCCGGGGAAAATATAGTGCTGGTAGTTTTCAACGCCAGGCGGAAGCGCGCCGCCCGCCACGGCCCGCAGCCCGGTACCAAGCAGAAAGAGCCATATGAAAGGCCTGACCAAAGAACCCAGCAGGCGCGAACGCTCACGGACGCCACGGATCAGCTCGCGATGGGCAATTGTAAGGGTTTCTGGTATTACTGCGATCATATCTTTCTGGTCATCCTCGCGCGATATTTCATCCGCTCGTGCGCACTCGACTTCGAACTCGCTTCCTCTTCACGGATCTTGCGGCCCGTGAGATGAATAAAGACATCATCAAGCGAGGTCTTCTTTACATCAAGTTCAAGGATCTCGTCGCCAAGCAGCTTGAACAGAAGCGGAATCCGGTCACGGCTCTCTTTTATGTAGAATTGAAGCTGGCTGTTTTCCACTACAGGCTTGTACTCGGTTTTTTCTCTCAGTATTTTTGCAGCACGCACACTGTCACGCATGACAAGAGTCACAAGATCGCCCTGCACCAGTCTTTTCAGGTTCGCTGGCGTGTCAAGCGCAATGATCTTTCCGTGGTCAATGACGGCAATGCGGTCGCAGTATTCGGCCTCCTCCATATAGTGAGTGGTGAGAAACATTGTCATGTTCTCGCGCGCTTTCAGCTGGAGCACATATTCCCACATGTGCTTTCTTGTCTGCGGATCAAGACCAATTGTGGGTTCGTCCAAAAAAAGTATCTTTGGCGCGTGGAGAATTCCACGCGCGATTTCCACGCGTCGTTTCATCCCGCCAGAAAGAATGCGAACCAGATCTTTTTTCCTTTCTCCCATGCCCACCAGTTCCAATGCCGAATCTATCTTGCCCGGGATCTCGCGGCCCGGGATGTGGTAGAGCCTGGAATGAAAGTAGAGGTTCTCGCGGACAGTGAGGTTGTTGTCCAGGGACGGGTCCTGGAAGATGATGCCCACAGAACGCCTGACTTCTTTCTGCTGTCTCTGTGTGTCAAATCCGTTTACCTGTATATTGCCAACAGTCTGCGGAAGTATGGTGCAGATCATTTTTATTGTCGTAGTCTTGCCTGCGCCGTTGGGCCCCAGGAAACCGAATATTTCGCCCTCGCGCACATCAAAGCTGATGTTGTCAACAGCGGTGAATGAGCCGAATTTCTTGGTGAGTTTTTGAACATCTATGATCACATCAGCCATACCTGTACTCGTTCAAGCATAACCAGGCGCAGAGTATCTGTCAATGTTAAATGCGGCCGATTGTCACATGGCGGCAATCGGTACGATCAGCGGCCCGTTCGCCTGACTGTTTCATAATACCCGAGCGCATTGAAAAGGGATACCGCCTGGTAGCTGCTGTCAAAACCCTCATTCTCCGGAAAACAGCCGTCTATAGTCTGCGCGGACAAAGCCATGCTGGCGAATTCCCCGCCGTCGCGGACAGCGGCCGCATCCGAAAGGGATTTGCCCAGGAAAAAAAACGCCATCGCATCAAAGAACAGCCTGTTGGTATTTTTCCTGTCGTAGTCCGACAGTATTTTTTTCTGCGATGACAGCCACCGCAGGGCCAATGCGCCCTGTATTTTCAGCCTGTTGATTCTGGTTGAAAGCGGGGCGTCCATGATTGTCCTCATCCAGGCCGATTCATCAAGCAGTGCGAGCCCGTGCCCGAAATCGCTCAGGAAGAAAGCCTCTGCGCTGGCAAGATCGCCCGCAGTGGCCCTCTTGTCCTGAAACGCAGACGGCGGGGAAAACACGAAACTGCCGTCCTGATTCATGTGCGAAAAGGCATATTCCCAGGAACGGATGCCTTCATCCAGAATCGCAGCATCTTTTTTTATGACAGCGTATATGATCAGCGGGGTCGTGTTCCGCTGGAAAACCGCGGAAAAATAACCTTCCCTGTTTCGCCCCATGGCGCCGTCCGCGTCGGTTCGGTTGCCGTTTGCAAGCGCGGCAAGCACTCTCTGATCAACTGCTGCAAGAACATCCCATTCAGAAACCTGGGGCCTGAATTCCCCTCTTCCAGGGACTGTTGCCGCAGTAGCCTCACGCGCGCATCCTGCAAGGGAGAATACTGACATAATCGCGGCAAAAACGGCTGCCACGCGGATTTTGTTCACTGGCATTCTTATATCCCGACCTGTTCCATCATCACGGGTTTGTTTTCGTTTGTCCACGATTCAGTCAGCGCGAGTTCAATCGAGCGATCTATAAATCCGTTTTTTATCCCGTATTCCGGCTGTTTGCCTGTGCGTATCGCGTTGACCAGGTCAAGGATGCAGAGTGCAGAGCCTGTGAGTTTTTCTGGTATGGCGCAATCAGCAAGCGGATTTCCCCAGATAAGCCTTTCGGGGAACCCGGACTCGCCTTTTACATCGGCCTCGTATGCCTGGACAACCTCGACACCTTCGATTGTTTTTGCATCGCGTTTTATCTTTACTTCTACGCGCCTGTCCTCACCCTCAAGGTACATCACATCAAGCCCCATCGCCATTCCCTTTTCCGCGTAAACCCAATAGGGATTTTTATAACGATCCTGGCGGAGTGGAGAACCATATGTCAGACTTGAAAAACTGTAAATGCCGGCCTGACCTGAATCGAACTCTATCATACCGTGCTGCCAGTTTTCCGAATCTTGCTTCGGTTCTCCTGCGCGCCAGATGTGGTTTGCCACAGGGAAGGTCTTTAAAAACCCGGTGACGCGCACAGGCCTGGCGGAAAATCCCAGCAGGCTGCGGATGAGTCCAATGCCATGATACCCGTGACCGACAGAATGCGAAAAAACCAGGTTGGGTTTCCCCATGATTCCTGTTTTTAATATTTCACCCATGATCAAGGCAGATGGAAATCGATAGACCTGTTCCGCAACTTCAATAATGCTTTTGCTTCTGGAAGCTGCGGCTGTCATGGCGTCCATGTCCTCGCGTGTTTCTGCAAGCGGTGTTTCAACCAGCATGTTGACGCCCAGATTGCAGAGCGTTTCCACAGGCTCGCGGTGATTGGGCCTGGCCACTGAAAGAATGGCGAGATCAGGCTTTTCCTTTTCAATCATTTTTTCAAGTGAAGTGTACCATGGCACGCCTTCCGCTTCTCCAAGTCTGCGCGCATTTCCCTCGCTTCTGCTCATAACACAGCCCAGCCGCACAATACCCTTCATGTTTCTGATTATTGGCATGAATGTCTCACGCGCGCGTTTTCCTGAACCAACTATTGCGAGTTTAAGTGCGTCCATGGCAGCCTCTGATTATTTGGAGCCGCATGTTCCGGCTTGGTTTGTGGTATCGGACCCGGAAACCCAGGTCCAGAAAATCATGAAGGCATTTTTCTTCATACATTCCCTCTTCAGGTAAACTATAACACATGCAAAGATAGATTTCAAACAGGTGCATCGCCGCCTGCAACAAAGCACGGACAAGGCTTGATTATGATCCGGCTTTGGCCCTACACTGTCAGGGCGATGAATGACACAAATCATATCGCCATCCAGGTCGTCCTCGTT
>RPPD01000039.1 GCA_003818675.1 Spirochaetaceae bacterium | reverse complement strand
GGTGCCGTCGCGCATTGATGTGGAACAGTACCAGCATGAAAAGTCTGCCATTAACCAGATCGTTGGCAAAATAAATGGAACATATGGAGACATTCACTGGACTCCTGTAATCTACCAGTACCGCGCCGTGGAATTTGAACAACTGGCGGCGCTGTATCAGCGCAGTGATGTCGGGCTGATTACTCCGTTGCGCGACGGCATGAACCTGGTGGCCAAGGAATACATCGCTTCCAAGACAGAGAAGCGGGGTGTATTGATTTTAAGCGAGATGGCCGGTGCTGCGCTGGAGCTGGGCGAGGCTGTGATAATTAATCCCAATCACCGCGAGGAAATTGCCGAGGCCATACTCACAGCGCTTGAGATGCCGCGTGACGAGCAGGCAAAAAGGGTAGCTGCAATGCAGGAGCGCCTGAAGAAGTATGATGTTAAAAAATGGGTAGAAGATTTTCTTTCAGAGCTGGACCGCGTAACGAAACAGCCTAAAAAGTCCGGTGCAATACTTCTTGCGGGCAGGGAAATGGACAATGTCCTGTACCGCTTCAGGAAGGCTGACTTGCGCATGCTCTTTCTGGATCATGACGGAACCATGGTACCATTCACGAGCACACCGGAGGAGGCGGCTCCAAGACGCCGTAATTTCCACATGCTCAAAGCACTCCTCGATCTGCCTCATGTGCGAATCATCATCATCTCCGGGAGGCTCAAGGAGGATCTGGAGAAATGGTACGGCAGGTTAGATGTCACGCTTATTGCAGAACACGGAGCCTTTGTAAAGGAGCCTGATTCCGAATGGCATCTTTCGAGGCCTCTTGATAATTCCTGGAAGCCCGGGATTATACAGATCCTTGAGAAATACAGGGACAGGCTTCCTGGATCTTTTATCGAGGAAAAGGAATACAGCGTGGTCTGGCATTACAGAAATGCGGACAGGGCGCCAAGCGAGCTTCGCGTTCGCGAGTTCGTGGACGACATGGTGAGGCTCACAGCGCGCAATGAAATAGAGATCCTTATGGGAAACAAGGTTGTCGAGGTGAAGAGTTCTGGAATGGACAAGGGTATCGCGGCTGGACTCTTGCTTGGAGAGAAAAAATCGGGTTTTGTCATGGCTGCAGGCGATGATGAGACTGATGAAACAATGTTTAAAGCCCTTCCTGAGGGTTCTGTATGTATCAGGATAGGCAGGAAGACCACATCAGCAGGATATTACATGGAGTCAAGCAGGGACTTTATGGATATGCTGGAACTGTTTGCAGGACCTCATAGAACAATTATTGATAAACTGCGCGGTATTTTTACAAGACGATGAATGAGGATTGCATGGCCAGCAGTATTACTGAAATAAACAGGATTTTATTTTCACATAGTGACACTAATGTTATTTTGACTTGCGGCCGGTTTTTTTTGCACCTGCGCTTTTCCTGTCGCGGACATTCCCTGCTGTAGTCGGCGCCAGCGCTTCCTTAAGGTATCTCCCGGTATAGGAGCGTCTGCATTTAACAATTTCCTCCGGTGTACCTGCGGCAATCACCTCGCCGCCGCGGTCGCCTCCCTCGGGGCCAAGGTCAATAAGGTAATCCGCCTGCTTTATCACATCAAGGTTGTGTTCTATAATCACAACGGTGTTGCCCTGGTCAACAAGGAGCTGCAACACCTCAATGAGTTTTTTCACATCTGCGAAGTGAAGACCTGTTGTGGGCTCGTCAAGAATGTAGAAGGTCTTTCCAGTGCTACGCCTGGAAAGCTCAGTGGAAAGCTTTACGCGCTGTGCCTCGCCGCCTGAAAGCGTTAAAGCTGATTGTCCGAGCTTGATGTAATCCAGTCCCACCTCGCGCAGCACCTTGAGCTTTCGTTCTATTTGCGGGACTTTGCTGAAAAACTCGTGCGCTTCTTCAACTGTCATCTCCAGTACTTCGTGGATGTTCTTTCCCTTGTAACGGACTTCCAAAGTCTCGCGGTTGTAGCGCTTGCCCTTGCACACATCACATGTAATGTACACGTCAGAGAGAAAATGCATCTCGATGCGGAGAGTGCCATCGCCCTCGCAATGTTCGCATCTGCCGCCGCGTACATTGAAGGAAAATCTCCCCGGTCCGTAGCCCCTGGCGCGCGAGTCTGGCAGGCGCGAGAAGAGGTCCCTGATTGGCGTGAAGAGTCCAACGTATGTGGCGGGATTTGAGCGCGGCGTGCGGCCGATGGGACTCTGGTCAATGTTTATGACCTTGTCCACATTGCCGATTCCTGTGAGCATGGAATGTGCACCCGCGGGATATGTAGTGCGGGTCACGCTGTTGGAAAGTGCGGGAAAGAGAATGTCTGACAGGAGTGTTGATTTTCCTGAACCCGAAACCCCGGTGATCACGGTAAACACCCCGAGTGGAAAGGTCACATCAATGTTTTTAAGATTATGTTCTCTCGCGCCTCTTAACACGACCGCCTTTTCCGGTTGGACAGGTCTTCTGTGAGGCCTGTCAGCGATTGTGATGTTACCCGCGAGATACTGGCCTGTGAGAGATTTTTTGTTTGAAAGGATTTCCTTAAGCGGCCCTGAGGCCACCACCTGTCCACCGTGTACACCAGCGCCAGGCCCCAGGTCCACAATCCAGTCCGCTGTGCGAAGGGTCTGCTCGTCATGTTCGACGACAATGAGTGTATTGCCGATGTCCCTCAGGTGTTTGAGCGTATCTATAAGACGCTGGTTGTCTCTTTGGTGCAGGCCGATGGTCGGCTCGTCCAAAATGTATAGTACGCCCACAAGCTGTGAACCGATTTGTGTGGCAAGCCTTATGCGCTGGGCTTCACCGCCTGAAAGAGTTGCCGCGCGGCGCTCAAGCGTCAGGTAATCCAGGCCCACGTTGACCATGAATGATATCCTCGCGCGTATTTCCTTCATGATCTGCATCGCGATTTTTTTGTGTGTGTCTGAAAGCCCGAGCGAATCAAAGAAGGCCTGCGTGTCCCCGACAGAGAGCATGGTGAGCTCATGTATGTTCTTGTCACCGATAGTCACGGCGAGGCTCTCTGGCCGCAGGCGTTTACCCCTGCAAGCAGTGCACTCGGTCTGGCGCATGTACTGTTCAAGCCATTCCTTCACGGCCTCGGATGTTGATTCAAGATAACGCCGCTTCAGGTCCGGCAGAATACCCATGAAGGAACTCGTGTATTCCCACTTGCTCCCCTTTTCTTTGTTTGTGTAGGTGAAGTCGATGGCTTCGCCTGTGCCATAGAGCATGTTGTCCAGGATCTTTTTTGGCATCTGGTCAAAGGGAGTTGAAAGCGTAAAGCCATAGTGCCTGCCTAGCGACGCGACACGGCTTTTATACACGGAGGAATGCGGATTGTAGGGTGCAATTGCTCCCTGATTGAAGGAGAGGCTTTTGTCCGGGATCACCAGGTCAGGATCAAACTCCAAAGTCACTCCAAGACCGGAACATGCCTCGCATGCACCGTACGGATTGTTGAATGAAAACAAACGCGGCTGCATCTCCGGGATGCTAACACCACAGTCAGGACAGGAAAAGAGCTGGGAGAAAAACTCACTCGTCTCCTTGCTGTCCTTTTCCTGTCTTGTGACAACGAGCTTGCCTCCCGCGAGTTCCAGGGCTGTTTCCACGGACTCTGCGAGGCGCTGGCGGTTCTCCGGGTGTACAACAAGTCTGTCCACGATAATTTCTATTGAATGTTTTTTCTGCTTGTCGAGTGTGATCTCGTCTTCTAACATGCGGATTTCATTATTCACGCGCGCGCGTGCAAATCCGCCTTTCTTTGCATCATCAAATATTTTCTGGTGCTCGCCCTTTTTGCCGCGGATCACAGGTGACAGGATCATGATTTTTGAGTTCTCAGGATATGAAAGGATTGTGTCTATGATCTGGTCAACGCTCTGTTCGCGGATTTCCTTGCCGCACTTGGGGCAATGCGGGATGCCAATGCGCGCATAGAGCAGGCGGAGGTAGTCATAAATTTCAGTGACAGTGCCTACTGTTGAGCGCGGATTTTTGTGAGTGGTTTTCTGTTCAATGGAGATGGCAGGGGAGAGGCCCTCTATGTAGTCTACATCAGGCTTGTCCAGCCTGCCCAGAAACTGGCGGGCATAAGCCGAGAGTGATTCCACATAACGGCGCTGGCCCTCAGCAAAGATGGTGTCAAAAGCGAGTGAGGACTTGCCTGAACCCGAGAGCCCTGAGATGACAATGAACTTGTCACGCGGCAGGGTGAGGCTTATATTCTTGAGGTTGTGCTCGCGGGCGCCCTGTATGATGATGTTTTTCATGATAGTTATTGATTCTCCAAGGTACCTCTAAAACTTCCATCCATTTATAGAGGTTTTAGAGGTACCCAAGGTGTTTCCATTTTAGCGAAAAAAGGAAATTCTGGCAAGGCAGGGCAAGTACAAAAAAACGCGTTAAGCGAAAATATATCCGCTTAACGCGTTTGAAAAGAGTTTCAATTAAAGAAGATTAAATTTGGCGTTGAAGTTGATGCCCCAATAGGCATAATTGGCAACAGATTGACTTTTCCCGAAGAGTGTAATTGGGACTTCGAGGGATAATTCCAGCATATCCATGGGTTGGTATACGGCTCCTGGTGCAAGTGAGAACAAATAGCCGTTAGTGTCATCAACTGATTCCCCATCAAATATAACATCAAACTGCATTTGTAATGCTGCGGTCAGTGTCACAGCCAGGCTGTCCATGATCTGGTAACCTGGTTGAAGTGTCAACAAAATGGAATCCTGTTTCAATTCATCATCCCCTTCAAGGGTAAACTCATATATCAATTCTCCATACAACAAGAAGGAATCAAACTTGCCGTCATAAAACACAGCGATGTCAAAAAAGATTTCAGGCTCTGTGCCAACAATATCTTCTGATCCAAAGGGAAGATATACATCAAGAAAGGCTCCAAGGCCAAAATCGGATGTATATTTGACTCCAACCGCCGGTTGGCCAATACCTGAAGCATCAAGCCAGTCCTCGCTAAAGTACAAGAATTGTGCTTTGACGCCTAACTGAAGTCCGGTGATTATTTCATAAAATACCGAGATTGGGATGGAAACAGCTGTATAGCTGATATCTGAAGGTATTTCGTCGAATTCCCCGTCTCCGTCATACATTCCCGTCACGAAAACAGTATCAACGCCTGTTTCGATTTCAAGCGTTCCTTTGTCCTGGGCAAATGCCTGTAAAGACAGTACACAAACTAAAACAAGAACCAGTATCTTTTTCATTTCATTTTCCTCCTGATGATGAATAAAATAATAGTATAGTGCACTGAATGAAAAAATGCAAAAAAATCGTTTTTGTAATAGGTTCTTTAAGGCCAACCAAAGTGTCACCTTTGCTAACTACGGGTGTTTTATATATATGGCTAAGGAGCATATTATGGATACCTGTGAACTGATGCACAAATGCAGGTTTTTGAATGAGAAAATAGCAGACCTGCCCCTCGTTGTCCACATAATGAAGAAGACCTTCTGCACTGGCAGCAAAGGCCATTGCGCGCGATATATCATCTTCAGGGCACTTGGAAACGACGGTCTGCCGCCAGACCTGTTTCCCAATCACCTCTACCGGGCCCATGAAATCCTTTCCGGATTCCATGGCTTGATACGGTAGATGGCAGGTTACCCTGTTAATTGACAGAATCCTCTTGAAAAAATAGAATGCAACATGCAGGAAAACATCAAGAAAGACTGTGAGTGTCTTGCCGGATGTCCATTTTTCAATGACAAGATGACAGACATGCCTGACATAGCAGAGATATTAAAAATGCACTACTGCCGCGCAGACAACAGGCAGTGTGCGCGCTACATGGTGTTCTGCGAGCTGGGGCGGGACAATGTGCCGGCCGACCTCTTCCCAAATCATTATATTCGTGCGCGAGACATTATTATTGCGGCGCATAAAAAGGAGGATTAATAATGGAGTCTCTGATTCTGGACGGAACATCATGCGCAAAGGAAATAAATGAAGAATTGAAACAACGCGTGGCAAAACTGGTGGAAAAAACCGGCAGGGTGCCGATTCTGGCCACGATTCTTGTGGGCGAGGATCCCGCCTCCATTACATATGTCAAGATGAAGGGAAATGCCTGCAAACGGGCGGGTTTGGAATCAATGAAAATCGTACTCCCGCAGACCGCTGACACGGATGATGTCACCAGCACCATAACAGAACTCAATTTCAACGGAGACGTGCATGGAATTCTGCTCCAGCATCCAGTGCCCAAGCAGATAGACGAGGCGCGCTGTTTTAACACCATTTCACCAGACAAGGATGTAGACGGTGTGACCTATATGTCATTCGCCAAGCTCGCCATGAATGAAATGGAGTATGGACCTGCGACCCCGCTGGGGATCATGAGGCTTCTGGATAAATATAAAATAGTGCTTGAGGGAAAGGAAGCCGTGATCATAGGCCGCAGTCCAATCCTTGGCAAACCCATGGCGATGATGCTTTTGAACCGCAATGCCACGGTGACCATGTGCCACTCGAGGACGCAGAACCTCCCGGAGGTTGTACGCAGGGCGGATATAGTGGTGGCGGCTTTGGGAAAACCAAAGTTCGTCAAGGCAGACTGGATAAAGCCGGGTGCCGTGGTCATTGACGCAGGTTATAATCCGGGAAATGTCGGGGACGCGGATCTGGAGAACATGAAGGACATCGTATCGGCGTATACACCTGTTCCTGGAGGTGTAGGCCCAATGACAATCATCACGCTTATAGAACAGACTGTCGCATCAGCAGAGAAAAAACTGCTCTAAAACTGGACTTTTCAGTTAAAACTGGACTCGTCAGTTAAAACTGGACTCTCAGGTTGAGTGATCCACCGTATGATCCTGTAAGCAGGTTGTAGGTGGCATTGATGTCCAGTTTGAAAATTGTAATGTCAAACTGGAATCCGCCAAATACCCGGAGTGACCAGCCGTTTGCTGCCCCCGATATGACGAAGCTTGAACCTGTCAGGTCAAGGCCTTCTACAAGTGATTCTATCAGGCTGATCTGCGTTGGTGTTATAGCTACGTCATCAATGGTTATATCAGATTTCATTCCTATGCTTGATGTCGCATACAGGCTGTATGTGGCGCCAAACCCCGCTGACAGTGTAATGAAAACAAAGTTTTTGCTGATCTGGGCTTTAAGATCCATGGTGAATGCCTGCCAGTCAAAGAAAAAATCGCCGTTTCCGATTTCAAGTTCTGTATCTGGAGTTGTCGTAAAACCTGGTATTGAAACATGAAAACCCTGGACAGCATCGTTTATTCCGACTGAGCCGCCAAGATAATTCAATCCTACTCCCACGGATATGTCGGGGATTGGCCCCAGATCCTCAATTATGCCCCATCTGAAATCCGCACCAACCAGAAGATAGTCAAAGGTCACGTTCTCTGGCAATTGTACATCTGGCGGGAGGAACCCGATTTTTAATCCGAGGTCAAAGGGAAAGCCGAACCCCCCAAGCCTGCCGTCAAGGCACCACACTGGAATGGGGAATCCGGCAGTGCGGATGAACTCAGGAATTTCTGCCATGTCCACGTTGAGGCTGTTTGCCGCATCTTCTATAGAATCAAACGGAATAAATGCCGCGCCCAAAGTTGCTCCCGCGCCAAAGTGCGGAAATCCTCCGATGTAGGCGTCAGACCAGTTGAGACCCTGGGTACTCAAAGCCGGAAGTGTCATGGAAAAATCTTCTATAAAATTATCAAAAGCATGCTTGATATCATCATAGGGTGTTAGCTGGCTGAATGCTGTGAATGATGCAGCAAGCGATAATATAAGTGTAAGAAAAAAGCCGCGCTTATTCATAAACCCTCCGTGTAAATACTTATTAATAGTTTATCTCCAAAATCCGGAAAAAATAAGCGTTGACGCATAATCAAAAACCGCGCTACAATTTGCGCAATGGCGGAAATCTACATCGGAACGAGCGGATATTCGTACAAGGACTGGAAGGGGCTGTTCTATCCGGAAAATGCTGCAGACAGTGATTTTTTATCATTCTACTCAGCTCATTTCCCGTTTGTGGAGCTAAACTTTTCCTATTATACAATGCCAAAAGCGGTACTTGTGGAAAAACTCGTGGAAAAAACCTGCAGTAATTTCCGGTTTGCCATCAAGGCGCACAAGAGCCTCACGCATGAAATTACAGATGATACAAAAAGAGTTGCCGCGGCATTCAGGGAGGGCATCGCGCCGCTTTCAAACAGCAACAGGCTTGCTGTCGTGCTGGTCCAGTTCCCCTACAGTTTTCACTATACGCCTGAAAACCGGAAGCACCTGGCTTCGCTGTGTGACCTGTTGGAAGACCTGCCGCTCGCCGTGGAATTCCGTTCTGTCGAGTGGACCACGGAACACGTTGTCGCGGAACTGGAGAAGCGCAGGGTTGCCATTGTCAATGTGGATGAGCCAGATCTGCCAAAGCTGATTCCACCATCCGCCCATGTCACGGCAGAGGCCGCATACATACGCTTTCACGGAAGAAACAAGGCCAACTGGTGGCAGGGCGACAATGTGAGCAGATATGACTACCTGTATCAGGATGACGAACTTGCAGGTTGGGTTGGCCGGGTTAAATCCATAATTGAAAAAGCGAGGGTTCTCTTTGTATCATTCAACAACCATGCAAAGGCCCAGGCTGTCGCTAACGCTAAGTGCTTTGCCCAAATGCTTATTCTAAATGATGTAAAGGGTGTTGTGCTGCCAGGCGACACTGCGACCGCGGGATGAATAATCGTTGATTGATAATGCCGGCAGTTTTATTTTTATTCCGCTCTATATTTCTTTTCAATGTCGAGCAGATTTTTTTTCACCGAAAGATTCTTTTCATTCCTGGGATTGCCGTCCCCAAGACCTGCACTGTATCCGCCGAGTGAACCATCTGACGCAATCACCCTGTGGCATGGTATGATTATCCCGATCGGATTTTTTGCCACGGCATTTGCGACAGCGCGGACAGCTCGCGGTTTCCCCGTGGCTTTTGCCAGGCCTGAATATGTGATTGTCGCGCCATACGGAATCCTGCAAAGCGCCCTCCAGACAAGTTTCTGGAAATCTGTGCCTGCGGGCGCGAGCCTGATGTCAAAAACCCGCCTTTTCCCGGAATAATATTCATCAAGCTGAGCGACTATGTCTTTTGCAATGGCGGATTGATCCGGCGCTGAAGCATCTCCGGATTTTGCTATACCAGCAGGCCGGAGCGACAGGGAGACCAACCTGTTTTTCTCGTCAAGTGTTACGAAATATTTTCCAGTACGATATTTGTTTGTTATCAGTTCTGATTTCATCTTTGCCATCAATGTGGTTTCCCGTTTATGGTTTGTAGACAAGGATGCCATTGCTTGAGGTTACGACATACAGAACATTGTTGCCGGTTAGCATGGCCACGACCCAGCTCCCTTCGGCAAATTCCGGCAGCACGGCCTGGCTGACCCGCACGATATCAGGCCCGGCAAACGCATCCGCCTTGATTTTTCGCAGCAGGTCGAAGTATTTGTCGTTTACAGTTCCGGTGCTGTAGAGATAGATATAGCCGTTCATCAAGACCGCATCGAATACACTGTCATCCGCAAATGCCTGGTACATGTCGGCAAGGCCTGAGTATTGCGGTTTTACCGGATTCGTCACATCGATTGCGACGATATAACCGATCGCGCCGTCCCCGCGTATGAGGCCATAGATCTTGTTGCCCGAGACGAGATAGTCGTTAAACGTCCAGCCGACCGACTCGGGCATTTTGACTGGCGTTGGGGTGAGCTGTTTTCCCGCGCTGTCGAAAAGGGTAAGCCTGACATCGGGGTGTTCACCGTCAGAGGAATTGTTTATTGAAAGGGCGAAGAAATTGCCGGCGGGCTGATAAAATGAAAAGATATCCTCGTTTGCTGTGGAGGTCTGCAGCTTCATT
>RPPD01000038.1 GCA_003818675.1 Spirochaetaceae bacterium | reverse complement strand
CAGCCATATTAAACGGATACCTCTTTCTCAAGAACGCACTTTTCAGGATCCTGCAGTCCCTCGTGAGCAAGGGATCCGCTGCTTCCAAGGTTCTTGAAAAGCTGGACCGCGATGGCACCCAGTTCCAGAGGCTCTATCTGCCCAAACTCCTGGCCAAAATCAAGTCTGCTGACAAGAAGGTCTACGAGGAGTACATGGAGAAATCCAGACACTTTGTACCAAGGGTAATCCTCAACATGCTTGAAAATGAAAAGGACGCAAAGCGGATAGAAAAATTGCGCATGTCGGTCAAGGAATATCTGGGGATTGAAATAGAACACATGGGAGTGATCTTTCGGGACGAGATGCAGGACATAGCTTTAAACTCGCGCATACCCATCCTCATGTACAAGCCCAATGCAGTGATATCGCAGGCAATATACCGCATAGCGGACAAGCTCATCCAGAGCGCGGAGGACGAGTCACAGCTTATTGACTTCAACTTTGACGAGACATTCCAGATAGCGGAGATGGAAGCCCAGGCGGATTTCACGGAAAAGCTGCACTATATAGAAGACCTGATGCACTCCGGCTCGCTTACCGAGGGAGATCTCGTTGACATCATCAAATCACAACACCGTGAAATTGAGAACATGAAAAAAGAAAATAATTTGTTGAAGACAAAACTCGCTCGCGCAGTGCGTGCGGGGTTTCAGGCATAGCAGCAGAAAACAGGCAGGCCGAAAGGATTCCCGGATGTTCCGCAAACCCCGTCGCCTGCCCATTGTTTGTCTTACAGGTGTTTACCGGGCCGGAGCCGCAAAGATATCACTGGTTCCATTAAGATCTCCAGCCACCAGGTTTGTCGCCGTAGACGGAAAAACAACATACGTTCCGTTCTGGCTCAATACGGGTAAGGTACTGGCTGCATCGCCCTGCGTTCCAGCGGTACTCACACTCACCCGCACCGTGGTATGTGCCTGCAGGTCCCGCACGAATATGTCATTGCAATTATTTGTATCGCCGGGTACAAGGTTTGCCGCAAGCCCCTGAAAGGCCACATACCGGCCGTTTCCGCTGATGGAGGGAATCATGCAGTGTCCATCCGCCTGGATCCCTGCTCCACTTTCACTCGCCCGCTCTATTGTGTCATACTGCCGGTCATACACAAAAATATCGCTAAAACCGCTCAGAGTTTCTGTCACAAGGTTTGTCGCAGTAGATGTAAACACGACATACCGGCCGTCCGCGCTGATCATGGGTTCAGTGCTAACGCCATTTTGCCATATGCCGGCTGGCATCACCACCTGTGTAGTATTGGACTGCCGGTCAAAAATGAAAATATCAGAGCCCGTGCCGGGATCCCCTTCCACCAGGTTGGTGGCAGACGATTCAAACGCGACATACCGGCCGTCCTCGCTGACAGAGGGGTTACTGCTGTAGGCATTGCTTTCAATGCCCGCCGGACCGAGGTTTACCCGTTCAATTGAATTCCCATAGGGGTAACTGATTCCTGATTCAGGAATACTGCAGCCCGCGGAGAAAGATACTATGATAACCGCACAAAAAGCGTGCACAATGCTTGAGGTTCTTTTCACTGTACTATGTCCTCACTTTCAGTGAGGACATATATAGAAAATACCCAATAAATGGAATAGGGAATTTCTCCCTATTTGTTTCCCGTCTATACCCCAACCATTTCCTTTACATCATCATCTGCATTTTCAGTCTTCCTTATCCCGAAAAGCCTCACCAAAGTCGTTCTCACGGCAGGCGACAGGAACGCCGGAAGCGTGGGTCCGAGCCGGATATTTTTGAAGCCCAGGAAAAGCAGGGCGAGCAGCACCGCCACGGCCTTCTGTTCATACCAGGCGATGTCGAACGAGATCGGGAGCTTGTTGACGTCGTCAAGGCCAAACGCATCCTTGAGCATGAGTGCCGCGCGCGCAAGGGAGTACGAGTCGTTGCATTGTCCGGCATCAAGCACGCGGGGGATTCCCCCGATGTCGCCCAGGGGCAGCTTGTTATACCGGTACTTTGCGCAACCGGCGGTAAGTATCACCGTATCATGAGGAAGCTTTTCAGCGACTTCGGTGAAATAGCCTCTATCCTTCTGCCTGCCGTCGCAGCCGGCCATCACGATGAACCGTTTTATCTTGCCACTCGTCACGGCGTCCTTGATTGCATCCGCAAGAAGAGAAACCTGATGATGTGCAAATCCGCCGGTTATTTCACCGTCTTCAATCTGCTCCGGAGGCTTGCATGTCATAGCAAGGCTGATGATTTCGGAAAAATCCTTCTGTCCGCCGGCTTTCCTGTCGGGTATGTGCCTGACTCCGGGATACCCTGCCATTCCAGTGGTGAAGATCCTGTCGCGATAGGAATCCTTTACCGGCACAATGCAGTTGGTCGTCATCAGGATGGGTCCGTTGAAACTGGCAAATTCCTTGTCCTGGTGCCACCATGACCCGCCGTAATTGCCGGCGAGGTTCGGATATTTCTTCAGTTCCGGGTAATAATGGGCGGGCAGCATCTCGCTGTGCGTGTATACATCCACACCCGTGTTTTTCGTCTGCTCGAGAAGTTCGAAGAGGTCCAGGAGGTCATGCCCTGAGACCAGAATCCCCGGATTCGCCCTCACCCCGGTCTTCACCTTTGTAATGACGGGATTTCCATATGTGCTGGTATTGGCCCGATCCAACAGCTCCATGGCCCACACCGTGCATTCTCCCGAGTGCATTACGAAAGCCGTCATCTGGTCAACCGAAAGAGTCTTCAGGGTTGACGCGAGTCCCTCAAGAACAAACCTGTACACACGCTCGTCTTCCTGGCCGAGCATCGCAGCATGGTGCGTGTATGCGGAAAGGCCCTTGATGCCGAAGATGAGGAACTGCTGGAGCGATCGGATATCCTCATTTTCCTGGGCAAGCACGCCGACCGAAATCGATTTCTCCGAAAACCGGTCTGCGTTCTTTTCAGCGTACAGGGCCGCATCCGGAAGATCCGCCACATCAATCTTATGCCGTTTAATTATTGCATCGCGCACCTCCTGGCTTTTAAGCACAAGCGCGCGTATCTTCTCCGGATCAAAGTTCGCATTGGTGATGGTTGCGAAAAGCGCCTCTGTTGCAAAACGCCCGCCCTCCATGACAGCATCGCCCGGATATCCGGCGGCCTCAACCGCAATACCTATTCCTTTGGTCAGATAGATCAGAAGATCCATAAGGTTTGAGGTTTCGTCGTTTTTTCCGCAAACACCCCGCAGGGTGCATCCTTGATTTTTTGCCGTTTCCTGGCACTGAAAACAGAACATGCTCATTATTTGCCTCCATTTTGTTTCTCTTTTTTATGAAAATCCCTGTACAGCAGGCTCGGCTGGATGCTGGAATTATTCTGGTATTTCCCGGTCTCGTACTTGTCATAGCTTCCTTCAATTGTATGAAAGTAAATCTGACAGATCTGGACACCCGCATAGATCCTTACCGGGTGAATGCAGAATATTTCCAGGGTCCAGTACCCCGAAAAACCCACATCGCCGAATCCGGCAGTGACATGAATAAAAAGCCCGAGCCTTCCCACTGATGACCGGCCCTCGAGCATGGGCACGTGGTTTTCCGTCCGCGTGTATTCCATGGTACGTCCGAGATAGAGCTGTCCCGGCTCGAGCACCAGCCCTTCAGGCGGAATCTTTAAAGTCCGGGTTGCATGTGCTTTCTTCATGTCCAGTTCCCGCTCGTTATAGATCATGAGTTCGTCGTGCAGACACAGGTTATACGAGTTCGGATTGAGCTGTTCATCAAAAAACGGTTCGATGAAGATGCTTGTGCCGAGAAGTCTTTTTATCTCCCGGCCGGAGAGAATCATACTGATCCACCTCTCTAAATACACGCCTGCTTTATGCAAAATGTATTGCGCAGAAATTCCTCGAGGGCTTCCAGGGTATTCGGCACCTTCACAGACTGCTTTGGAAGTTTTAATGCTTTTTGTATGTTGGCCGGAATTTCAGGCTGTGCGCCGGTTGTCTCTTCAACAATTTCAAGAAACTTGGCAGGATGCGCGGTTGAGAGTACAACTACATGGTCTTTTTTACGACCATCTTTTCCAAGATAGCGGGCAGCAGCGCACAATCCAACGGCAGTGTGCGGATCAACAAACACGCCGCTTGATTTATACAGAGCTGCCATGGTCTCGCGGGTCTGGCTGTCAGTGACGACCTCACCCTTGATTATCTCTGCCATTTTCCTGGCATCGTTTTCAAAAATGGCCTGCAGGCGTTCGAAGTTGCTGGGATTTCCAACATCCATTGCATTGGAAAGCGTCTGGACAGACGCACGCGGAGAATATAGTTCTGTCTTGAGATATTCCGGCACCACGTCATTAACGTTTGTGGCAGCAATAAATTCCTTCACCGACAGACCCCAGGTCCATGCATAGACCCCGGCCGTGAGATTGCCGAAATTGCCCGAGGGCACGCAGACAACGAGGTCCCCATCGATCTCATCCTTCAGTTTTGCATATGCGTAAACATAATAGAAGGACTGCGGGAGCAGCCTGCCGATGCTTATGGAGTTTGCCGAGGTGAGACTAATGGCAGAAGCCTGTTGCAGCGCATCTGCGAGGTCCTTTTTTTGGAAGGCTTCTTTCACCATGCGCTGGCAGTCGTCAAAGGAGCCTCCCACCTCCAGTGCATGGACATTCCCACCCAGGGTAGTGAGCTGTTTCTCTTGCAAAAGGCTCACTCGGCCAGAGGGATACAGGATCACCACGTCTATGTTGTGCTTGTTGTGGAATGCCTGCGCGACTGCGCTTCCAGTGTCACCTGAGGTGGCCACAAGAATGAGGGCCCGGCGCTGCTGACAGGAGAGCGCTTCTTCCATACAGCTGGCCAGAAAGCACGCGCCAAAATCCTTGAACGCACTCGAAGGTCCATGGAAGAGCTCCAGAAGCGAAGTGTTGTCATCTATTTTTCTAAGCGCAGGTTCAAATGAAAAAGCCCGCTTTACTATGCGGTCAATCGCGGCCTCATCCCACTCGTCCGAGAGCCATGGCAGGGCAACAGCTTTGGCCACGTCAATAAAGGAACTATCAGCAGAGAGTCTGGCAAAAGTGCTTTTCAGGGATTTTATTTCCACCGGATGGTAAAGACCGCCATCGGGCGCCAGGCCCTTGAAAATTGCGTCTATAAAGTTGGATTCGGGCGCCATACCCCTGGTGCTTTTAAGTTTCATGGTTTTCGGTTACCTTTCAGATGAAAGAGAAATCAATGTAGCAAAGGCGGCCGTCTTGGGCAAGGGGAGAAGGAAGGCGGTCTTCGTATGGCAAAAGACAGCAATTGCTGAAAAGGAGACCGCGATATGACAAATTCAGAAATTAAAATCGTACCAGCCGCGATCAAGCTATTGCTTCTTGATTCCATAACCGCTGTCCTTCTCTTTGCCTCCTCCGGCACATTTGCCTGGCCTGGACCCTGGATAATATTGGGCATGGATTTGTTTTACCTGACGGTCCTGCTTGTGATCGGGATGAAATATTTCCCGGAGACAGTGAAAGCCCGTTCCCAAACCCGCTTTGTGCATATCTGGGACAAGATAGCCATCCTAATTTATATACTGGGCTTCTATTCAGGCTATGTCATAGCCGGGCTGGACACGCGTTATTTCCTGAGCGAAGTTCATCCATTGATATTTGCAGCAGGCATCTTTCTTTACACAGCGGGAATTGGGATCACGTTCTGGGTGCTCGCTGCAAACCCTTATGCAACCGGCTCCTCACGCGTGCAGGCTGACCGGAATCAGAAGGTCATTTCCTCCGGGCCATACCGCATACTCCGCCATCCCATGTATTTCGCCACAATACTCTTTGCCATTGCCACGCCGCTCGTCCTGGAATCAGTCTGGGCCTTTCTTCCGGCTCCGCTTGTCGTCTGTTCATTCATCTACAGGTGTTACCGGGAAGACACCATGCTCCAGAAAAGTCAAATACAGGATGCTCCCCTTTATCTGGTGACAATCGAACAGAGAATCAGGAGGCATACCTTCTTAAAACCTCATGGCCCTCTCCATCGCCTCCGCGACCGGCAGCATTTCCGAGAGCATGTGCCTGGCCTGCCTGGCAGTCACCGAATAATCCCTTCTCCTGCCGGATGAACTTCCAACCCACAGGGAGCATGAGACTTCAGAGCCGATAACCAGGTTCCTGACAGCTTTCCGGTTCTTCTTCAAAAAATCTTTTATTGCATTTTGCAGACCGGCATCCCGGGTATTGTCCTTTCCCCTCTCGCCAAGAATACGACGATCTTTGAAGTATTTGTCCAATGCCGGATCCTCAAAGCTGAACTTCGGATTATTATTTTCAACAACCGGGTAATCGGGAATGAACTTGATAATGATTTTAGTGAGAAATTGGAACAAATACGCCATTTCAAGTTTTTTCTCTGCAATGCCGGTATGGATGGCAGAAAACTGTGGATCTCCCGATACCCTGATGCCTATTGAGGTATAATAATTGTTGGGTTCAATGCGGATTTTATACCCATTCCATTTTCCATGATACGATCCAAGTTCATCCCCTCTTCTGTGACTCAATTTCAATTCTTTTGAAAGGGCTGGCAATTCTTTTTTTGCCCTTTGCACAGCCAATAAATTGCCCGGCTCACCTTTCGGCGGTATATATTTTTATTTGACTAACCGACAGGAGGCCATGTACTATATTCCAGCTATGTTCTGGAAGAAAAGCCATACTGGGTATTATTTCTGTCAGTGTTGCCATTTTGCTTGTGTATGGTTTGATTGCGGCATGGATTCCGTATGGCGTTTACATCGGGATTCCGGTTGTCATCGCCATTATCATAGCACTTGTTCTTTACAAGAAAAAGCCTTTCTCCGCGCGCTGGCAGGAAAAATCACTCGAGCAGGATCTCCTGGCCATGACAGGCCATGATCCGGCAATGGTGGAACGGCTATTGATTTTCGAACAGTCTAAAGATCCCGATGCCTCGCGGGCGCAACTCCTCCGCACTGCTTTAAACAGGCTCCTGCGGGACAGGAGATGACCATCGATCTGATGGAGAACGGTTTCGGCCCGGGGGTTTTCCCCTAGTTATCCGGAGGGAAAATCCCGCATAAAAACAAGGGTTTTTTTTGTTGCCCAATTTTTCAATTATCCCCTATCCTGACAAAGTCTCCAAAGAGACAGATAAAACAAAAGGAGGAGAAAACACGATGATGAAAAAGGCATTATCGGCGCTGGTTGTACTGGTCCTTTTGGCCGGTGCGATGTCGCTTGCAGCCTGCGGATCAGGCACCAAGCTTTCGGTGGGTATCGTACTTCCAACAAAGGATGAACCCAGATGGATCCAGGACGAGACCAGGTTCAAGGAAGCGCTTGCTTCCGCCGGCTATGGCGTTGAGATTCTGTTCAGTCAGGGAGATTCCGCAAAGGAAAAGGCCAATGTGGAAAATCTCATAACAAAGGGCATCAAGGTTCTCATTATCTGCCCTCAAGACGGCACCGCGGCAGCCGCTGCTGCGGAAACCGCGGCACGAGCTGGTGTGAAGGTCATTTCCTACGACAGGCTCATCAGGGAAACCACTGCAGTTGACTACTACGTAACCTTTGACAGCATAGCTGTCGGAGCGCAGCAGGCACAGTACCTGGTTGACCACAAAAAGGGAACAGGCCAGGCTCTGTACCTTTATGCGGGCGCTGCTTCGGACAACAATGCATTCATTTTCTTTGAGGGCGCATGGGGCGTGTTGCAGCCGCTTATTGCAAACGGAACTTTTGTCGTAAAGAATTCCTCCGAGGCTTTTGCTCTCAGGAACAAGGCAAAGCTGACCCGTGATGAAATGGCCAAAATCATCGGCCAGATCACGACCAACTGGGATTTCAACACCGCAAAGAACCTGGCGGAAGCCAACCTCACAGCGGCCAGGGCCGCCGACAAGGGCGATGTGCTCATCCTCGCTCCGAATGACGGGACCGCCCGCGCTATCGCGGACACCTTCAAGGCGGACAAGGCAGTGACGAGTTACGTAATCTCCGGCCAGGACGCGGAAAAGGCGTCAGTCCAGTACATCATTGACGGCAAACAGTCCATGACAGTGTGGAAGGACGTTCGCACACTGGTCAAGGACGCCATTGGCGCGGCAGTTGCCCTGATCCAGGGCAAGGCTCCGGCAGCCAAGGGCTCCTACAATAACGGCAAGAAGGACGTTGCCGCGATTCAGTCTGCGGTCATATCTGTCGACAAGGCCAATGTAAAGGCCAGTCTGATCGATTCCGGATATTACCAGGCATCGGATTACAAGGGACTCTAAAAGGATAATGGGTAAGGCCGGCGGGAGCCGATGACAAATCCCTTCCGCCGTCCCTTTCCTCCTTATTGGTTGTCCCTTCATGTAAACAGGGGGGCAGGTCGGTGATCCTGTTTCCCCTGTTTTTAAAAGACAAACAGCATAGAGCCAGACAATACAGGGAGTCTAATAGAATGCCTGAAAATAATGTTTTACTGGAAATGAAAAACATCACCAAGGAATTTCCCGGTGTCAAGGCTTTAAGCGACGTGAGTTTTTCAGTCAGCCGCGGGGAAATCCACTGTCTGGTGGGCGAAAACGGAGCGGGCAAATCCACGTTGATGAAGGTTTTAAGCGGAGTGTATCCACACGGCTCATACTCCGGTGAAATACGTATTAACGGGATTACCCAGAGTTTCCGCAACATCGCGGACAGTGAAAAACAGGGAATTGCGGTCATATACCAGGAACTGGCCCTGGTTCCCGACATGACAGTCTACGAGAATATTTTCCTTGGACATGAAATCCATAAAATGCAGATAATGAACTGGAACGAGACAATCAAGCGTGCGAAGGCCGAGCTGGAACGCGTCAGGCTTAAAGTGAATCCCGGCACAAAGGCCCGTGAACTCGGCGTGGGCAAGCAGCAGCTTGTTGAAATCGCCAAGGCTTTAAGCAAAAATGTTAAACTTTTAATTCTGGACGAACCAACAGCAGCCCTGAATGAGGGCGACAGCAAAAACCTTCTTGACCTTGTGTGCGGGCTGAAAGAGCAGGGAGTCACCTGCGTCCTGATTTCCCATAAGCTCAAGGAAGTCATTTCCATAGCGGACACGGTCACCGTGCTTCGGGACGGAAAGACAATCTGCACCCTGGACGCCAAAAAAGACATGGTGAACGAGAACGTACTCATCAAGCACATGGTCGGCCGCGAGATCAACAATGTATTCCCCGAGCGCGAGCGCAAACCTGCCGGTGAAACAATTTTTCGCGTGAGCAACTGGTCAGCCTATGACCGTAACATCGGCCGTCAGATACTGAAAGATATAAACTTTGAGATAAAAAAGGGCGAGATTGTCGGATTCGCGGGACTGATGGGCTCGGGCCGCACAGAGCTCGCCTTGAGCCTCTTCGGCAATTCCCCGGGATATGACTGCAAGGGTGAAATCATTTTCAAGACTGTTGACTGCTCATTCCACCACACATCGGGTGCCATAAAGGCGGGAATAGCCTATGTGACAGAGGACCGGAAAAAAAACGGGCTCATCCTCATACAGGACGTCAGGGAAAACATTACACTCGCCAATCTGGGCGCTGTCTCGCGCTTTATGATAATCGACAAAAACAAGGAAATCGCCTCAAGCGAAGAATACAGGAAAAAGCTCGACATCAGGGCGTCCAGCATTGAACAGACGGTCGGTAACTTAAGCGGAGGAAACCAGCAGAAGGTTTCGGTTGCAAAATGGCTTTTCGCAGGCCCGGAACTTCTGATTTTGGACGAACCCACAAGGGGCATTGATGTGGGCGCCAAATATGAAATATACACGATCATGAACCGGCTTGTAGAGCAGGGTTTGAGCATCATAATGATTTCCTCGGAGCTGCCCGAGATCCTTGGAATGAGCGACCGCAT
>RPPD01000037.1 GCA_003818675.1 Spirochaetaceae bacterium | reverse complement strand
TGCCGCAGTATCAAATACACAATTCCGATTGCCGTGGCGGAATGAGTGTCGCCGGAGCGAAGGATGTCGAATGCAATTGAAATGAGCCATGGCCCAATGAACCTTTTCCATGATTCAGGCAATGTGCCGATGAGCGTGTTCAACAAACCAATCGGATCCTTTGCGGCAAGGATATCCATGTTGTTCTGTGCCGTATAGTAGGCAAATTGGACGTGCCCGGGGAGTGTGTTTACAAAGGCGAGCCTTTTCCTGTCATATTTCAGAAGTATGCCATGGAGCATTGCCGCCAGCTCGTGATAATCACCGCCATCAATGCCAAAACCGGCCGCAATTTCAGGTATGGCAGCTGCAATCACTGCCTGGTCGGTGGTGAAGGTCGGATTGAACACATAGTCGGCATATACCGAACGCAACAGCGATTCATAGATGCGGCAGACATATTCCCCTTCGGCATTCCCGGTTTTGAATTTCTCAGGGAATTCATGGATGTACTTTTTCACAAGCGGCATGCCGCATTTGTAATAGTTTTGCGCGCTCCATACGCCCCATTTGTCCGGACGATCGGGCATATACGGGCCTGCAAAGAATACGATTTTCACGATTCCGTTTATTTTCATCACCCATGATTCGATTTTGCCCGCAAGCGCGATGTATGTCGCATTGCTCGCCGACTCGATATCGATTTTATCGATATACAGGAAGCAATCGCCCCAGAAACATGTTGTATTGTCGCCTGCGGTCAAAGCCTTCGGGCGAAGGCCGTCAATCCGCAATTTCTCTGTTTCGGCAACCGCGCACTCAAACCATATATACAGATTGTCAGCAGGATCCTCCGTATCATAAGTGCGGGGTTTTACCTTTCCGTGATCAAGATAGATGAACGGGAAGCTTTTTATCGCAGCTTTTTCCGCGGTTTTGGCCGGCTGTTTCGCGGCGGTTTTTTTGGTCGCCGGTTTTTTCACCGTATTCTTTTTAGCTGGTTTCTTTGCATTCTTGTTCATGCCCACTCCTTTATTTCTTCTTTTTTATTGCCCGTTTGGCCGCCTTTTCCAGAAATACGGCCAGGTCCTTGTTCTCCTTCGCCAGCGGCAACAAGGGATCCAGAAAATCCATCGGCAGCTTTCCCTTCGGTCCGTTTATATAGCAGTCATACAGGGCATTGACACCGGCCTCGCTCAGCTTGTCAAAGTTTTTGACAATAAATAGCACGCCCTCCGGATGGTATTTGATCGCGGCCAGGGCCTCTTCTTTAAACCGCTTGTCCTTGAATGCCTTGACGCACAGATCAAACCAGCGCGGCTCAGCGGCGAAGATGTCCTTTGCCCCAGAACGTTCAGCCTGTCCGTCAAAGGCCCATTCGGCGATGCCGGCGACGTCGCTCAAGATGGTATTGAAAAACTTTACAGCTATTTCATCCGCGCCATTTTCCGGGATATGGCCGTACTTTTCAAAAGCCTTCACCGGATCATTTTTAAGAAGCGTCCATTCTTTGGGTTCCTGCCGTACCGCTTTTGGCACCGGCTTGACTGTCTTCGCAGCGCCGGTCGCTGATTTGTCGGCATTGATCTCGGCACAGATCCGGTCATAGCCCTCATCATCGATTTCATACCTGTCCGGTTCCTCGAAGTAGGAGCTTCCGTTTCCAACATGGAGCACGAGTGCATCGCCCTCGTCGAAATCTTCGGCGGAGCGGAATATGCATGCGAGCTCACGGGCATGGCTGTGGAACGTGTCCTCGCCGTACTGGCCATGGATTTCCACATGATGCGGATCGACCGTTATCGAAATATAACCGATGCCGCGGTTTTTAAAGACTGGGAAGCCCGTGCACAATTCGTCGACAGTCCGCCCGGTCTTAAAATCAGTCGGCGCTTCTCCCTCAAAATCGCCGGTCCAGTCGTTCCACTTGCTGCCATCCGGTTTGTGCGCGCGCCAGGAAGCGGTGCTGTCGGAAAAGTCGATGTCGCCCCAGAAGTACACTGAATAGCCCATTTCGTTATCTCCTTAACTTACGCCGAGCGACCATTCCAGATTTTTAAGTGGTGTTGTCTTTTGCAGAGCCGCAAACGCATTCATGAAAACCGCGCGCGTCACCGCGAGATCCGCATTGAACCTGGTATTCTTGAAGGCGAGGTGTTGCCATTCAAAAACAATCGCATCGCCTGAGCGTATCGGCTCAAACCAGATACCGCCTCCGCTGTCTTCGGTTTTTACATCGAATGTCTTGTACAGACTGACCAAAGGACCTGCGAGCAGGCAGAACTTTTCCAGCTGTTTCATGTCTATGGCATTAGTTTTGATGGCGCAGACTCTCCTGGCCGCGGCTGCTTCGGTGACAGTGAAGGGGAGATCCTTCCAGGGCTTCACCGGTTCAGGCCGCCGATCCCTGATCCACTGCCGCGCAGTTGCGGTATTGATTGCCGGTTTTTCGCCCTCCATCGGCGAGGCGATGATCTCCAGCTCCATCGCGGTAAAATGCTTCTGGAAAAACATCATGATCCATGCCGAGAACGCGGACCTGCTGACGGCCCTGGCGACGAACGACAACTCGAACTCGCCTATCAGCTTGCTGTCGGATTTCGGCACTTTGGTTTTCCAGATGACCGAAGATTCTCCCGGCGCAAAGCGATCGCTTCCTGCCATGCCCCATGAGCAGAGGTTTTCGATAAACCTGATGGCCCTGGTCATGTCGGAATCCGCATCGCCTTCGCTTTTGTAGATTGCCTTGAGCCTGAAGCGGATCTCTTGCTCCTTTGCTGTTTCGTACAGGCTGACATTCAACACCTTGGGACCGTCGCAGTCGGCATTATAAATATCGTCGATGGCCCAGCCCTCATTGTTCCGAATTGTCAGCGACGCATTTTTTGACAACAGGTATTGAAAGATGTCGTGTGCGTCCAGGATCCATGCCCATTGCAGGGCGGTGTTACCGTCGTCATCGACGCCGTCAAGATCCGCACCGCGCTCCACGAGAAACTTGACGATGTCCAGGCGCTGCGTATTTTTGACGGTGTATGCCAAAAGCGCTTTGCATTTGATATCCGCGCCCGCATCGAAAAGCATGTGAAGTATTTCTATGTTGACAGCCGGGTCGTCGCTTTCCCATCCGCCGATCGCCTCAAGGACGGCGTTGCCAGTCGGCCGTGCGCCGTGTACAAGCAGGTATGTTACCTTATCGGCTTTCTTCCAGTTGGCAGCTTCTGAAAGAGGTGTATTACCGTGTTCGTCCCGAAAATTGACATCGGCACCGGCCTCTATAAGGTCCTTCATCTCCTTGATTTTCCCGCCGCGGCATGCGGGCAACAGTGCCGCGTTTATATTATGCGCCATGTTTATCTCCTGTCTCTATTGCTTGACGGATTGCATATACATTACAGTACCAGCCGCATTTAAATATTCTTCTTTCATGAGTTCATTTTTGTCGTCATAACCATACTGCACCGCAGAATAATAATAGTAAGACTCAGGTCCGGGACTTCCGCATTCGACGCCTTTCCAGTCAATACCGCGTAATTCCACGGGCCGGCCATTTTGACCAAGGTATCGTTCTGCGATAATCCTGCTCACAGCCGCATCCGCAAACCGGTACACGATTTCGTAGATGCCTTCTTCGTCAGCCACGCGCTTGCCGCCGGTGTAAAATAAGGCTGTATATTCGGCGCCTTCTGCAGCTGTGCTTGCAGTGCTCTGTGGCGTAGCTTTCAGCACGCACGTCTCGATATTTCGATATCGCTTCGGCACATTCTGGCTGTCAGCAAATGTGATAGTAATAGAATCCTGGCCATGTAAAAAATAAATGAATGCGGGAAAAGAGGGAAACGCGTCCACGGTGACGCTGTTTCTCTGTGTCTCCAGTTTTGTCATGCACCCGTTTTCATAGGTGATTTTATATCGTAGATCACCGGCGAGTTCAACTTTATCGGCACCCTTTATCTCATCGCAACCCTGGAAAACATATACGCCGAAGATTTTGATGTTGCTGAAATATAGGATTTCATCAGCCATCAGGAGACCTCCGGTAAAGAGAAAAATGACGGCAATAAGTGCACAGGGAATTGATGATCCCACGAAAGGCTCCTTGAAATGGTTTGTGTATGCATTAACTATAGCCCCTGGATTTTGGTTTTAATAGGGAATTTCTCCCTATTTTACGAAATTCGTCAAATCACCGGAAATTTAGGGGAATGTGTACAAATTGGCTATGTGCCTTTCGGTATGGGTGGCAAGAATGTAAAAAATACGCAACAGAATCAGCAGGGAATACCGATTGCATTTCAATAAATGAATGATACCGTTTCGGCCAACAGCCCCGGTTCTGCCATAAAACGGTTTGTATAACAAAAATCAGCTATAGCCTCTGAAGCAAACCGGCGTGTTTCGCCGGCTTGCTTCAACATTTCTTCAGGGAAGAATTATCGTGAAATCATCCTCAGTGTAGTGCAGGACAAGGTCTCCATCAATTGTAACTCTCACCCATTCGC
This sequence comes from Spirochaetaceae bacterium, assembly GCA_003818675.1. The sequence continues at coordinate 5,509 of RPPD01000037.1, read as the reverse complement.
CGATCACAAGCGAATTTATTCTGTAGGACCCGGGGTCAGTGATATTTCCATTATCGTTACTGTCAATGAATACAAGCATGCTATATGACTTGCCGCCCTGGGCGATAAATGGTCTCGCCAGTGCCGGATCGGATTCGTCGCGGAGGATGGCAGCACCTGTGCCTAAATTGATCTGTCCGTCGAGCGTACTGCTTGTTATGGCGATAAAACTGCCCGATCCATCGCTTAGGTGCGCCCTATCCGTCCCAAATTCGCCTCGGTGAAATTTGTAATGTCAATTGTTATGGTACCGTCCTGCGGTAAAACTGCACAACCCGCAATCAAGAGCCCGATTGATGCCAGTATGCAGGTATACAGAATTGGTTTAAGCATGTTTCAATCCTCCATTAATATATTGTGTCGCGAAAAATATATGGCGACAAAGAAAATTTCAATAAGGAATTTCTCCCTATTTTATGAAATTCCCTAAATCACCGGGAATTTAGCTCAATGTGGACAAATTGGATATGTGCTTTTTGGCATGAGTGGCGTCTTGGCAGCTTTCATGGGAGTATACAGTTTTTTTCAGAATAGGGAGAAACTCCTGATTGCAAACAAAGCCTGAATTGGTATGGTTTGGCTTTACAGGTTCATTACAAACCTGAAATTTGCTGAAAGGAGATTTGAAAATGAAAAGAAAATTTTTCAAGCTGTCCCTTCTGTTATCGATCATGCTCATCGGTATGCTTGCCGGTTGCAGCATGGAAGGGACTCAAACCGGTGAACTTGACGTTGCCCCGGACGGATTGACCCCTGCCCGCGGTATTTATGCAAGTGATCGGGCAATCGCAGGCGGATTACTGATAGACACCTGCAATCTGCGATGTCGCTGGTACAGCAACAACATTGTGGTGGATGGATATTATTCACTGCTGGTTGAGTATGCCCAGATGACCGCTCCCTGGCTGTCTTTACAGTGGGAGGTAATCTACTATAATGGGTACTATTTTTTCAGGAATATAAATTACAGATTGGACCAAACCTACGATTATTATCTGGCTTGCGATGATAATGGAGAGGGTGATCTTGGACTGTTCTTGTATACCGTGCCGAAAAATACCAATGTTTCAGATGCAAGACTGCAGTGGTATTTCCAGTATATAACAACTGACAATGAATGGCCTTATGACAATTTTTACCAGATGAAAAACCGGGCATTCAAATACCTCCCGTCCTGGGCGGTTAATACCGAGTCCCAAATCGGGGTGCCCCAGTATTACAATGCGCCCACGTACTGGTATAGCGCACAGTGGGATATCCATTGGTCGACTGACGATTGAAAATCAGGGATGAAACAAGGAAAAAACAACAGCCGGCGCTTTATGCCGGCTTTTTATTCAAAATAGGGAGAAATCCCCGATGCAAAATCCTGCCCCCGGGGGTACATTTTCGGCAGAATCGAAAACATGCCGAAAGGAATATTCCTGGATTGCTGAAAGCCGGATACACTTTGGCTGAATCGGTACAAAATGGAAAAGCATAAAGGAGATCACAACATGCGTCTTGTGGTAAAAATCATGTCTCTGCTCTTGTTGCTCGCGGCAGTTTTGGCCTGCGAAAGTCCTGTTTCGAGTGTAAAGCCGGTGCATACAGAAACCGGACTGTCAAACCAGATCCGCATAAATGGCCTCGGTTATACATTGAGTGTGATCCCGGTAACCATCTATTCTTCTGAAGGGTATCGCTGGCTTTATTTGTACTTTCTTGACGGTGGAACGCCCTGCAGCCTGCGGCTTGCCTTCAATAATCAGGAGGATGAAATACCTTTGGGGACATGGACTATCCTGAGAGAAAATGAGTTTGAGAATGTTAACTGTGTCATTCCGAGCGGCAGCTCTATTTTCAACTGGCAGGTCTCTTCGAACAGTTATTCCATTGACATCAAAATATCCGGTATTACGGGGGGCGTAATAACAATTGATGGGACTTTTACATTCGACAATACAAATTGTGTCTTTAACTATTCCGGACCATATGTGTATACACCGAGTTGAGTGACTCACAGGAGATAGAGGAGCATTGTATGAAACAAGTTTTCCGACAAACAGTAGTTCTGCGCTTTTTACTGTGCCTTATTATGGGAACGGCTCTTGTCCTCGGCAGCGCGGGATGCTCGGCCATTCAGCCCCCGGAAACAAGCACGCCCAGCGAAAGACCTTCCTACAACACCAGTACCGGGTTTTTTGTAGTCGGAAAAACACTTTATGACGCCGAAGGCGCCGAGTTTTTGATGCGCGGGGTCAATGCCAATCACTGGTGGAACAACGGGGAGACTGTGGACATGGATTCCATCCCGTACATCAGGCTGTCCGGCGCCAACACTGTCCGCTGCGTATTCGGGAAACGGGGCAGTGCCGATGAATTCGAGGACCCCGAAGGCATTCGCTTCACAACGGCTGAGCGGCGCGCGGTCGTGGCCGAGTATGTCCGCTGGCATGTGGTCCCGGTCGTGGAATTCCACAATGCCACGGGCAGCAATGATCCGGCCAAGATCGCCGAGGCGGTCAACTTCTGGATCGGAGAGAATTCTTGGCTCTCTGAGTTTGAGAAATACGCGATCGTCAATATCTCGAATGAATGGTGCAACATGGGAACAGATGGCGCCGGGTTTGATGGGTCAGCAGAGCTCTGGCGCGACACTTATATCGACGCGGTCGCGGCTTTGCGTGCCGCAGGCATCCGGAACACCCTGGTCATCGACTCCATCCAATGGGGGCAAGTCATCATTGACGCGTCCTATTACATGGCGGTTTTTAATTCTGATCCCCAGAAAAACATTGTCTTTTCCTTCCACATGTATGACGGCTGGGTTACGCCCGGTGATCCGCAGTACACGGACGGACTGGACTATTACCACGTGGACACCGGCCTCGACTTCCTGACGACCCAGCTCGATGCTCCTGTCATATCCGGCGAGTTCAATCACCAGGCCGCCCCGGCCGGCTGCCCGGACGACATACTTCTGTCACAGCTTGAATCGCATGGCGTGGGATGGCTTGCCTGGATGTGGTACAACTCCAGCGGGCATTACCAGTACATCGTGTACGATTCCGCGGACAGCAGCATGCCCTATGCCGTGTTCGGCCAGACTGTGGTCCCGTTCCTGGCCCGCGCCCAGGAGGCCACGGTTTTTACCACCGCCCTGCCTGCTCTGCCTGCGGCTCCGCCGGCTTTGAGCCCGGACCCGGACTGGAATCCGGGTGGACTCTCCATCCGGATGTTTGATGTCTCGGACGACAATCCCTGGTGGCTGCAGATCGAGATGGACAACGTCGAAGAAACAGCCGGAAATATCAACCGTGTGGAAATGGAACCGGCTGGATCTACAGACCGGATCACCCTCGGCACATGGGGCCAGAACGACGGCCGCCAGAATTTTGTTTCCAATACCGAGTTGCATGACTATATCGCGGCAAATGTCCGTTTCTGGCTGTACTGCTATGACGGCTCTGTGGCGCGCACTGAATTCAATACTTTGGTGCAGGGCAATGCCTTTGTCATTGATGCGACTTATTGAATTAACTGATGCTCGCGCGCGCGAACTACAGTTCGCACCGCGCACACACAGTGTGACACGGATGAAAGAAATTTAGACAGGATTTACATGATTGACGGGATAATTTGGTCAATATAATACGGAAAACCTGATCCTGTGGATCCTGTTAATCCTGTCCGGTTCCGGATTTCTCCCGATCCAAAATAGGGAGAAATTCCCCATATACAGAAAAGCTGCACATTGCTACATTTCCGGCAGAAAAAGGAGAAAACAAAATGCGTCTTGCACTGAAAATCATGCCCTTGCTCTTATTGTTTATATCGTTTGCTGGATGCCCGATGGAGCCGGCTGATCCTCTGGCGTCGCTCACGGATCCCGCGGCAAAGTTCGCATACGGCATCACCAATACCCAAACATACTACGGCGGAGTGATCAGGAGTTACAGTGTCAGCCGAAACGGCGTGGTCCCTGTCGACTCATTGTCCATTCCGGTTCTGACTACCGGGATTACCGCGTATCCGTCGAAAAACGCACTCTATGTGATGTGCTGCACGACAACTGAGGGATATATTTACCAGTACAAAGTCGGACCCAACGGCACGCTCAGCGCGATGTCGGTTCCTTCGGTATTGTTTGCCGAATATCCTTTAAAACTCGTCATTCATCCTTCGGGGAATTACGCCTACATGCTGGACTCGCACAACTACGGGATCGGGGCGGATGTTCGGCCTTGTGACGGATCAGGCCGACAAGTATTTTTACGGCAGCGATTGGGGCGGGAACAACGTACTGCAATATACCATCGGTGCGACCGGAGGATTGACCGCCATGAATCCGGCAGCACTTGAGCCCTCGGGGTTAACCCTCATGGTTCCGCGATCAATTCCAATGGATCCGTTCTCTATGTCATGAGCGGAGACGGAATTGAACGCTTTTCGATTGCCGGAAACGGAACCCTGTCCAGTGTCTCGATGCTTACGCTCGCAGGGCTCACAGGAGCTCCGCAGAGGATGAATATCGATTCCACAGGCGCTTATGCTTTCGTCGTACAGTGGGCAGAGGGCGGAGACATAGGCAAAATACACCAATACGGCATCGTCGATTCGGCCGGTACACTCGAGAGCCTGCCGACAGCCAGTATAAGCGTTTCCGGTCTGCAAGATCTTGTGCTGTACCAATAAAAATAAAGGAGAAAACCACATGCGTCTTGCACTGAAAATCATGCCCTTGCTCTTGTTGCTCGCGGCGGTCGTTGCCTGTGAGGCGCCGACCGCCGGCGCCGGAACATCGAATGTGATTGAAATCAATGGCGACCGGCATCCGGTTGCCGGTAATGCATTGGTTTATTATCAGGACGGTTCGAGATGGATCGATCTGATTTTCAATGAGAACAACACCGAATATTACGTTGAATTCATGTTCGACGGCCAGGGTGATCCCTCGCAACCTGCAAATGAAGTGCCCGTGGGAACATGGACAGCAGTCAACGATTCGGGTTTTTTCAGAATATTGCGGGATTTCCCGGCTGGTCAGCATGCCATTGTGCCCGGTGATTTCGCCACACTCAGTCTCACTGTTTCCTTTGTCCACGGAGAATCGGTTGAGATCGATGGCAAGTTCAATTTCAACGGTGTCGATTGCAGTTTTCATTATTCCGGGGAGTATACCTATTACGGAATATGAACAAGGCTGACGGCATTTGAGACCGGGGATTACGGGATTGCACCGGTCATCATCTGCCGGGGCTTTTAACAGGAACTTGTATATCTCCTGTTTCTTGAGTACATTCTGCACAGGCGGAGGAACTAAATGAAAAACTTTGTTTGCATTATATTAATGGTTCTGGCAAGTGTCTCGGCTGCTTTTGCTTCTTCCGACAGTGAATCCATGATCAATGATCCGGACACATGGTTCCACTTTCAGGCATCCGCTGAAATGGGATTCCTGTGGATAATCAGTCATACCATTCAGTTT
>RPPD01000036.1 GCA_003818675.1 Spirochaetaceae bacterium | reverse complement strand
CCTTCCTGTATAAATACATCCCATTAATAAATCCTTCAAGCAACAGCATATTATTGAACTCAATTAAAATTGCAGCCTTTGGCAATAGAAATGAAAACCTGGCTATCTGGCATGAACTCACCCAGGCTGATAAAAACAGCATTACACTGGAAAGACTCAAGATACAATTCCCATCCGCTATTCCTTCAACTGAAATGTTGTCAGAATTTGAGAAAATAATTTCCTATTGCAGAGAAAACAACATAAAGGTAATAGGGATTAAATTCCCGCTTTCAGACACATATATTTCACTTTTGCAGAAAACCGGCTTTGTTTTTTCCCAGGTTGATGCTGTTATCAAAAACACAGACTTGATTATTTTTCAATACACTTTTATGTTTTCAAAAGAAATTGAAAACGACCGTTTTTTTGAAAATATGGATCATTTGAATACTATTGGCGGCCACATTTTGTCAGAAAGAATCGTTAGAGACCAATAGCGCAAACATGCCAATCATGGCAATACTATACTATTCTATTCTATTCTTTCTTCTTTGGTTATGATTTTCTCAACGATGTTTTCCACCAGTTGTGAATGCGCAGAATATTTTCTGGATAAATACCTGCGAACCGGATGCCCCGCTTCTTCCGTCTTATTGCGGCATATTCGAATTCTTGGTTTCAAGAAATTGCAGCCCGCTCTCAACAGTCAATCTCATGCAGGTCAATGGCAAATCCAGCATGCAAAACCCGTTTAAGCCGGCGCTGGAGAAGTATGGATTTACAGCTGATTATAAAGCACTTGTTTTGCTGCGGGCCGTCAGATAACGGGCAGGTACATCGGCCTGATCAGCCTGCCCTTCCAATTGGTTTCCATCCAACAGCTTGTCGTAAAGACTGACCCATGCCTTTTGCTCTTTCTCGGGACTGAGCGCCTCAGCCATTTGCCTTGCGCCCGCGGAAAGCTTCATTGCCAGTTCGTCATCGGACAGCACCCTCGCAATCGCCCTGCCAAGAGCTGCCCTGTCCCCGGGTGGAACGAGCAAACCAGTCTTCCCGTCTTCCATTATGTCCAGTACGCCGTCCACGGCGGTGGAGACGATCGGTACGCCGAGGGTCGCGGCCTCGATTATGGAATTAGGCAATCCCTCGTGGTCCGAGCTCAAGACAAAGACGTGCATGGATTTCAGGTATTCCGCGACCTTATTGTTGTCCATGTAGCCGGTAATCAGGCATTCATCAGATATGGAAAGCTCTTGCAGCAATGCGAGAAATTCGTTTTTCCGCCCGGTCTCAATCGCATTGTAATCCACAAAATCCCCAACTAAAAGAAGCCTGTTGCGGAGGGTCTTGTCCACGTCCGAATACGCGCTCACGAGCAGCGGGATGTTTTTCTTGACGCGGAAATTCGCCGCTGTTCCCACGATCCTGCGGTTTTTTGCGAAAAGCCTCCATTCCCCGTCGAACGCACCCGCGATCGAGTTGCTGATGAAAGACGACTTGTGCGCGATCGGCACTATCACATCCGCCTTTTTCAGGCTCACTCCGCTCACCGAGGTTATCCATGACGCTTTTTTCAAGACCTCAGTCGCGATCATCCGGTATTCGGTTCCGGACATCCAGATCGCGTCGATGCCCCTGAAACTCGCAATCACAGGCCGCTGTCGGGAAACCAGTATGCACGGGTAGGCCATGTGCAGAAAAAAACCATGGAATAAATCAAACTTGACATCCGAGTCTATTTTTTTGATCACATTATAAAACTGCTTTATGTGATTGGTTCTCTTTTCAATGTAAACGCGGTATACGCGTACGTTGTTCTCCTCCGTGACGGTATGCGTCTGGGAAGGAAGAACGTCCACCTTGATTGGCGCGAAGACGTGAACTTCAAAACCTTCGCGCGCGAGCATCGAGACGATCCTGCCGGCTGATTTCGAACCGCCGCCGATATCGGGCGGATATTCCGTCGTTGAAAAGCATATTTTCCCGCGCATTCGTTTTCTCCCCGATTCTTTTTAGAATTTATTTTCCCGCGTTCCCGCATTCATATTCGCGGTCGACGATGTCCTGGTACTTGTCCTTGTCGCGGGTAATGCTCGCGCCGTGCGCGATATCCGGAAGCTTGTCCTCCATGTACCTGAAGGACTTGATCTTGAGCCCTAAATATCCCATGAGCCCCCTTCCCAATCCCACGATGATCAACAGGAGCGCGATGCCCCGTCCCGGGCCGGATCCGATCAGCGTCCCAAGCGTTCTCGCGAGCTCGGAGGTGCCGCTCATGAAAGGTTCAAGGTAAAACTCAGTCAAGAACCCGCCGAGGAAGATTCCGAGCGGCGTTGATATGCGCGCGAGCAGTTCGTTCATCGCAAAGACGCGTCCCTGCAATTCCCACCCGACCTTCACCTGGATGATTGACTGCCAGTGCACAACGACCAGGGTGAGCCCGATCCTGAACAGCAGCACACCGATGATTGGAAAAATCGGGTGGGGCGCTATCCCCATCATTACATATCCCAATCCTATCATGATGTTGAATCCGATCATCCCCTCAGCTCGGCGTTTCATGCCGCCCCAGAGACTTACAAGAAGCGCGCCCGCGATCGTTCCCACCCCGGTAAAGGAAGTGATGATCCAGAGAATTGTCGGATCGGAAAAGGAAAGCACAAGCGGGGTCAGGAGCGTGGTCCCTATTCCAAGGAAGATGTTGGCAATAAAGAAATACACGACCATGATGATCATGCTCTTGCGTTTGACTATGAACTTGAATCCTCCGGCAATCGCCTTGCCTATCGATTCCTCGATCTGGCGGATCATCCTGTTCGGGAACTTGATGATCAGGAGGGGCAGGAAGGCTACCCCGAAGGTGACAAGGTCGATGATCATGATCGTGTGTATGGTCATGAAGGTGAGGAAAAATCCCGCGCAAAGCGGCGCCAGGATGTCGCCGGTGTTGTTCGTCAGCTGGACGAATCCGTTCGCGTTCGCGAGATACCGCTTGGGCACAAGCTGGGGAACCGCCGCCACGTAGGCATTGTTCCTGAAAGCGCGCGCGATGCTGCCCAGGGTCGTGGTGACGAACACGTGCCACAGCTCCAGCGAGTTGTTCGTGATCAGCACGAGCAGGATGGCGATTCGCAACGCCACGAACAGGTCGCTTACGAGCATAAGTTTCCGCCTGTCGTATTTGTCCACCACCCATCCCACGACCGGCATGATCAGAATCTGCGGCAAACGGTTGAACAGGAGCACCAGCGAAAAATCCAGAATCGATCCCTTTAATTGCAGTATGTAAATCCCGAGCGCGAAACCCGAAAGGCTTGAACCGAACATTGAGACGAATTGTCCCAGCGCGATGGCGATGAATGATCGGATGTTTTTTGCTTCCTCTTTTTTTATCGCCTCGTCGGAAACGACAGACGCTTCTTCTGTTGGTTCCGCGACAGCCTGTTCAACCGGTTCGCTTGTCGAAGAAAGCTCGCGGCCCATGGTTATTATCCCGGTATATTTGTCCACCAGGTCCAATACGATTTCCGGCTGGTGAATATGGAAAAAGTGACCCGCCTCGGGGATCACCTCCAGGTGCACACTGGAGCTGAAAAACTTCCAGTCCAGATACCTCTCCTCATAAAAATTCGTCAACCGGTCCATGTCCCCTACAATGCTCACGATGGGCGCTTTAAGTTTGACGAAGGATTCCCGTGAAAAGGCGTCATGATAATAATTGTCGCTTTCCCTGCTGTAAAAGCGCATGTATTTCAACAGGTATTCCTGTTCCTCTTTGGTGATATCAGCGGAGATTCCACCCGTGCGCCGCATCATGTCCAGGAGGTCCCTGTCACTTCTCCCCCTGTCCGTCGGGAATATCTTGTTCCACAGCTTGAAAAAACCGCCGGGAAGTCTGGTCGCCGGGAAGATCGCGCCCAGGAAAAGAGCGCTCACCTTCACATTTTCCTGTTCGAGCAAACAGGCGATCTCGGTCGCGAACGCCCCTCCCATGCAGTGACCATAGACGATCAGGGGACCATTTATCTTTTCCTTGATCTCGTCAACGCAGAGCCTCGCGCTTTCCTGCAATGAAACCTGCATCTCCCCGTCGCCCCGGCCGGGGAATTCATAGGCAAAAAGCGAGCAATGGCCGGGCAATGTGTCGGCCAGTTTCTGGAACATGATCGGGTCGCCTGCGGGATACGGGATGCAGACCAGAGAGGTGATTTCCTTTTCGCCGGTCCTTTGAGGTGTGAGTTCGTTCAAGAAACCGCGGGCTACGGCATTGTTTTCGCCCGCGAATCCCGCCAGTTCCCGGATGGTCGAATACTGGAAAATATCCACCACACGCAGGGATATTTTCTCCTTTTTCAGGAGGTTCACCATCCTGATCGCCTTGAAGGAATCTCCTCCCATGAAGAAAAAATTGTCGTCAATACCGACCCTGTCCAGTTCCAGAACAATCTTCCAGACGCCGGCGATCGATTCCTCGGTCGCGTTGCACGGCTCGACGTATTCATGGACGGGTGTTCCCAATTCCGCCGGGATCGAAAGCAATGCCGTGCGGTCAAGCTTTCCGTTCGGGGTGAACGGAATCCTGTCAATGAACACAAGGGCCTTCGGAATCATGTAGTGCGGAAGCTTTTCCTTCAAACGGCCCAGGACCTGTTCGCGACTCGTATCCATGTGTCGCGAATCCGGGACGACGAACGCGACGAGTGATTTCTCTCCGGATGGTCCCTCCTTCACGATCACCACGGCATCCTCTATTTCCGGAAGTTCGGCAAGCGCGCCGGCCACATCGTCAAGCTCGATTCTAAAACCGCTTATCTTTACCTGGTCGTCCATACGCCCCAGAAACTCGATTTCACCTTGCTCAAGCAGCCGGACCAGATCTCCGGTCCGGTAAAACCTGTTGCCGCGAATCATGACGAATTTTTTCTCCGTGAGCTCGGGCTGTCCGAGGTAACCGCGCGCAACCACGGGACCGCCGATGTACAATTCGCCCGGCACGCCCCTTGGAACCTGGTTACCATGTGAATCAAGAACAATGGAAATGACGTTTTTTGTCGGAAAGCCTATCGGCACAACCGAGGTGTGCTGGACGGGCCTGTCTGCGGGCACTTCATAGCCATGCGAAGAAACCGTGGTCTCCGTCGGTCCGTAGTTGATCATGATGCGCTGGTCTCGGTTGATCGCACGGACTTTATCGATCAAATCCCACATACATGGTTCACCGGCCAGGACCAGGAGTTGCCTCGGAAGTACATGAACCGGATGTGAAGCCTTCAGAAGCGCGTCAAAATGCGTCGGGACGAGTTTAATGACATCGATTTCCTTCTGTAGAAAAACCCTGGCCACGCTTTCCGGATCGAGGGACTGTTCATAGGGTATTATGTGAAGCGTTCCGCGATACGACAACGCCCCCCACATCATGATCGATCCCAGGTCGGCGGCGAAAGTTGAGATTATGGCGAAATTCAAACCATGGGGCAGTCTCATCTTTTCCCAGATACCTTGAAGATACGCGATATAATTGCCGTGTTCCACGGCAACCCCTTTGGGCTTTCCGGTTGTTCCTGAAGTGTAAATTATGTAAAGCAAGCTGGACTGAGTCACATAGGAAGCCGGGTTTTCCCCTGATTCCGTCGATGCCACGTCGTACAATTCCTCCACAGTGAAAATACGAGTGTCGCTGGACAGCGACACCTGGTCGGCAATAGCGTCATCCGTTATAAGGTAGGCGGCCTCGGCGTCATCGATGATGAGGCTTATCCGTTCAGCCGGGTACATGGGATCGAGCGGGATGAATACGCCGCCCGCTTTCGCTACAGCCAGGATCATGACGACGAGATCCACAGACCGGTCCATGAGAATCCCTATCCTGACTTCCGGTACCACACCGCGCGATATCAGGAAACGCGCGATTTTGTTCGCGCGCGCGTTCAATTCCCTGTAGGTGAGTTTCTCGTTCCCACACGTTACCGCGACCGCATCGGGAATTTCCAAAACGCTTCTTTCAAATTCCTTGTGCAGATACGGAAATCCCTCATCAGCCGAATCGCTGCTTTGCACCGGCTGGAAAGAGACAATCTCCTCCTGCCTTAGCATGTGGATTTCATTAACGGCCATTTCGGGATTATCAAGCATTTCCGAAAGCACGTTGTTGTAGTGCCCGCCCATTCTGATGATGGAGTCTTCCGCGAACAGGTCGGTATTGTAGGTGATCATCCCCCGCGTTCCGTTCTTCATGTTCCGGATCGACAATTCAAGATCGAACTTGGAGTGTTCACTCGGGCTTCGCAGTTTTTCAATGGCCATTCCGTCAAGATCGAGATCCAGGGACGACATGTTGTGATAATTGAACATGACCTGAAACAAAGGGGGATGTCTCAGGGAGCGCTCTATCTTGAGGTCGTCGATGAGCTTCTCAAAGGGGTAGTCCGAGTGTGAGAATGCACCTAGAATCCGTTCCTTTATCATGCCGAGGATCTCGCCTATTTTCACCGATTCCCGAAACTCGGTCCTGATGACGAGCGTATTTAAAAAGAGCCCTATCAGGCTTTGGATCTCGCGCCTGTTCCGGTTGGCGAAAGGGATCCCGACAAGGATGTCGTCCTGGCCCGTGTACCGATACAGCATGATCACGAAGGCCGCCAGAGTGATCGCGAACGGGGTGATCTGGCGCTCTTTAGAAAACCGCTCGATCTTTTCCAGAGTCGCTTCGGGGATTTTGAAATTACGCACGGCGCCGTGATGCGTCTGCAAAGCGGGCCGTGGAAAATCAGTCATGAGATTGAGCGATGAAGGCGCTCCCTCAAGCGTCTTTTTCCAATACCCTGAAAGCGATCCGATCCTGTCGGAGGATAGTCTCCTGTTCTGCCAGTCCGCGTAATCGTAATACTGAATGGAAGGCTCTTTAACCGCGGGTTCCTCTCCGCGCGAGTAGGCGCTGTAATAAGCCCGAAACTCATCGAGCAAAATACGGAATGACCACGCGTCGGAAACAATATGGTGCATTATTATTACCAGCACCCATTCCCCGCGGCTTTTACTCACAATCGATACGTGAAACGGCAGATCCCGGCTGATATCGATATTCGTTTTTGCCAGGGTTTCAATTAGCGCGTTCAGGCAGCTTTCCTTTTTTCCTTTGCTGAAACCGTTCAATTTCAGTTTCCGGATATTGACGCGAGTATCGTCCCGCCTGAACATTACCGGCTCTTCATCGATGGTGGCATAACACATCCCCAGGATTTCATGCTTTTCGACTATCTTCTGAAAGGCCGCTTCCATAATTTTCAGGTCCGGCCTGCCCTTGATCAAAAAGCACATCTTTGAATTGTTTACTGAACGGTCTTCGAGGTATTGATCAAGAAACCAGAATCTCTTCTGGGCAAAGGAAAGCGGAAAATATTTTCCAGACGCAGGCAGGCCCATCCTGGGTATCGCGAACCCCGAGTCTTTCCCCTTCGCCGCGCGCTGCATGGCCAATGACAAAAGCGCCTTCTTTTGCGCGCTGAGATTATTCAGATCCACACCCATTTATATTTCCTTTTTCGCCGCGGCACTGGCGCGCCCGGCAACATTTTCCATCAAGCCATGAAGAAACGCCTCCACCCTTTCAACCCCGTTATCTTTAATAAGCGTATCATACGCGCTACTACGGGATGCCTTGGATAGATTCATGTAATGCTCGCGATCGATCAAAAGCCGTTCCAGCGCCTGGCGCCAGGGGTACACGTCCTGTACCGGAACTGCCGCAACAGGCAATTTCCTCTGGTCAAGACGGTACTCGTATTTGGTAATCTGGTTTACAGGCAAAAGATAATCCGTTCCGCACTTCGCTTCGCCATTGCCGCCTACGTCGCTCGCCATGACCGGAATTCCGCGCAGCATCGCCTCGCCGATGCACCTGGCCTTGGCTTCGGCCCAAAGGGACGGGACGAGGAGTATTTTCGTTTTTTTGTAGACGAGTTCAACGTCCTCCACCGCGTCCATGACGGTGATGTTGTCGCGTTGTTTCATCGCAGCGATGTCTTCTGAAGAAGTCCCCCACGAACTGACCGCAAGAAAGCGCACCGCGGAAAACCGTTCCGCAAGCGCGAGCAGGATGCTTATACCCTTGTACGCGCACGGATTTATCATCGTGACGTATCCGTTCTCAAATGATCCGTAGTCCGGAAATGACCCGTTGCCGTACAGTGATATAGGCAAGACCGATGACCTTGCGCCCGACCACTTGTAAATGTAATCCGAAATAAATCTGCTGACGCACATGATCCCTCGCGCCTTCTTCACCAGCTCCGCCTTTTTCGGCAATTCCAGGTACGCGTCCGGTCCGAAAGGCAGAGTGAGCGTAGTCCGCGCGAGATATATCACTTTTAAAGCATCAAGCTTCACCGCCTGCTCAAGCAGCACCTGGGCGAAATCATCGGAGGGAACGAAAATCCAGTCCGGTTTTTCCTCCGCGAAAACCCGCCCCAGATGCTCCGGAAGGCGGGAAAACTTCTTCAATGCGTGGATGGTCACGCCGTTTATTCCGAAGGCGATCCTGTCGTCATTTGCATTGACAAAATCAGGATTCTTCTCGTTCACAAGCGTCGAAAACCTCTCGAAACCGCCCGGAGTCTGGAGGCTGGTCGCCGGAGCGATGATGAAACACTCATGCCCAAGAATTGCCAGACTTTCAAGCAGGAGCTTGTTCGATTTATCCGATCCGCCCTTTGTGGGAAGATACGGCGTGTTTTGTATGAGTATGATTTTCATCTTTCCTTCATTCATTTGGTCGTTCTTGGGCGCATGTCTTATTCATTTCCCGTTCCAGCAGGGCGGCCGCTTCCTCGTCGGAAAGATTCGCGATGGCTTCGTATTCCTCGTTTGTGAGCCCGGTTTCCGAGTCCGCAAACTGGTATGTTTCCACTGTTTTTGCCAGTTCATGAACCGTAAGCGCGTCCTCGAAAAGGATGTGCATCGGCAATTCAATCTGGAATATTTCCTGCAGTTTTGAAAGCACAAGAACAGCCTTTAATGAATCGCCACCGAGCTTGAAAAAATCATCATGCACGCTTAAGCCCCGCATGTTGAATATTTCTTCCCAAATCCCCATGATGAGTTTTTCATTGGGCGTCGAGGCCGGAACCGATTCCCTGCCAGATTCTCCAGTATTCATGTTCTTTTCCCGGATGCGGGCGTGAATCTGCGTTGCCGAAACCGAGTGTGTAGCAATATCAATTGCCAACTTGTTCAAGTCGTTTCCGTTATTATTGAACGCGGCGGTCCCGGCTTCCTGATCCGGCTCTTTAGTCGCGCTTGTTTGTTCGAAATCATCCAGCGCTTCACGAGCCACATCGGTAATATCCGAAAAACGCGCGTCCCTGATCGAAGCAGATTCCATCCGGAACACACACTTATTCTGGCCATCAGGTTCAGGGCTCGCAAATCTCGAAAGAAAAATCCTTGCCGGCTCGTTTTTTTCCGAAGAACTGAATTCAATCACAACCTCGCTTTTTCCGGAGGCTTCCGCGATCCTGCCTGTTTCCGCGAGCATTCGATATTCCACCCCCTTGCCCAGGGCCCTGCAGCTCAACAGCATCGCGTCTACATGCAAGTGCTTTTCATAGATTCGTGACAAGAGGACCCCCACAAGCCCGTAATCGCCGAACCTGTCCTTGACGCGGATGACGCGGCACTCCCTTCCCGGCTCATCCAAAAGAGATAGCAGCTCGTTTTCATTTTTCCTGAGCGTTGTATTATTGAACTGGTTCACCCTTTGTGTCAGCTGGCTTGCGCGGTAAACGTCCTCCTTGCTGAGTTTTTCCACGTCAATTTTCATTTCAAGGCTGTCAAGGAAATCGCCGTGGCTTTGAAACTGTTTTTTGTACTCTTTTCTCTCTCCCTCTTGCGCGTACAGCAATGACCTCTTCGCGTCCTCCGCAGTCGTCCTCGGGAAATCCAGTCTCCAGACGTTTTTCAGGAATGGAATCATTTTTTCCTTTTCTCCGGGCAGTTCGAGGACCAACACTTCAAACAGCGCCGCGCGGACCTCGTGGCACTCGAACGCGCTGTCGTCGACAAAAACCATGTTTCCGGTTCCCAGGTTCAGTTCTTTCGCAATTTCGAGGATATTAGCGGATTTGTTTTCCCAATTGATTTTTATTGCCGCAAAGTCGTCCCAGGCGAGAACCATATCCACCCTCTTGTCAAAGACCTCACGGATG
>RPPD01000035.1 GCA_003818675.1 Spirochaetaceae bacterium | reverse complement strand
TCAGTTGAAGTTGACAGGGATGACAAGACCTCGCCGGGATTTAAATTTGCAGAGACTGAGCTCGCAGGAATTCCACTGCGTATGGAGATCGGTCCCAAGGAGATGGAAGCAAAAGAAGTTGTCCTGGTGCGTCGGGACACTGGAGAAAAAATGAAGGTGCCGGCAACGGGACTTGTCGAGCGGATCCGGGGCCTGTGTGACGAGATACAGAACAACCTCTTTCATACTGCGCTTTTGAACAGAAAAAATCATACTCATATTCTTTCCACCTACAAGGATCTTGTAACCCTCATGGAAGGCGATGGCGGGTTCGTGGACACAGGTTGGTGCGGTGATCCTGCCTGCGAGGCTAAAATCAAGGAAGAGACAAAGGCCACAATAAGGAATATTCCACTAGGCCGTGAAGAACTAACGCACAAATCATGTATCTATTGCGGGAAAGACTCTTGCCATGATGTCATTATTGCAAAGGCATACTAGAATGACCTTTCGATGTTGTCTGCTTCTGGCTCTGGCTGTGTTTCTGGTGTTTTCGTGCGGTGAGGAGAATCTTGCTGCCCGTGGCACATGGTACCAGCTTGCGAACGGAAATGTAAATGAAGTCATGGTTCCATCAGTTCTGACTGACGTTGAAATGAAACCATGGCCTTTGCAGAACCGCATTTCGGATATTGTGATGTTTAACGGCAAACCGGCATGTCTGGTCAGCGGATTTGGCATCTTTATTGTCAGTGAAAATCCAAGCGAGAATCGTATTGTCGTGCATTATGACGAGGATATTTTTTCTGGTCGAACAGCTACAATGCTTCAGCCTCATTTTGATTCGGTGTTCTGTCACCTGTACAGGGATGCGGCTTTTGGCCTGGAGCCTGCAAAGACTCCTGGAAACAGGGAATTCTGTTTTGCCAAAGTGACTTTTGACCAGAGTGGGGAAACCGTGTTCCAGGTTTTTCCATCAACTGTCCAAATGGAGAATAAAGCATGGCAGGCTGTAGTCGCATTTCCCTTTGATGCACAGTCTGTTGCGCTGCAATTAAAGCTTTCTGAAAGGGACCGCACGCAATTCGCATACACGCTCTTTGATCTGGAAAAGGCAACAGATGAAATCAAGGATCACGATTGGTTTTTTTCCTGCTACAATGTGCAGGATACCCAAGGTGTGATCCCGGGAGACGGGATTCTCACCCAGCTTTTTTCCGAGATTATCGGGATTGTCGGTAATGAAAAACCAGTGACAATCCATCTTGTTGTTGAGGATCAAGAGACATGTGTCAAACGCCGTTATGGATACCAGTCTGGGGAAACAGCTGGAAAGCAGACTGAGTATATAAGCATACCAGTGGCAATCCAGGGTAGTGAGTATGTTGCCATGTTTCCAGACGGACTCATGATAACGGTCAGTACGGCCAAAAACCGTGAAATACATCGTGGTAGACTGCCTGAATTGCCAGAAGGCTGCATATATTCAGATTTTGTAATTGCTAATGACTTTTACGCTGTAGTTTGGGAACAAGTTGATTTCTACAAGGTCGGTAGTTCAGGTCTTTTTCTGACAGCCAGGAAAATCCTTCAATAACCTCAGTTTTTTAAAGACTCCCAATGGCAATTACCATGAAAATGTGATATAATTGTTTTGTCGTATGAAAAACCTTCTTTTTGTCATTTTAATATTCACAGGAATATCCGCTTTCGCGGTTCCCATTATTGACGCAGAAACCGGGCTGTTACTGCTGTTTATTAACGAGGACGAAAGCGCACCCAGCCCTGTGATAATGCAGGGACTCGGGCTTTCCTTTCCTTTTTTCCATGGAGAAGGCTTTTTCCTGGATTCTGGAATCTTTTTTACTGGTACACAGTACCAATATCTGAACGACAGGGCTTTCCCCGCTGATATAGAGCGTGCGGATACTGTTTGGGTATTCTTTATACAGCTTGATGCGAGAATCGGATATACAATTCCCGTATCAGAGGTCCTTTCCATTACGCTTTCTGTGGGTCCCGCACTTCTAATCCGGATTCCGCTTTTTGCCACTGATGATGGCGATCAATATATGGATGAAATGTCATCTTTCTTTTATTCCAGCCTGCGTTTTTTACTGGCGGAGGCACAGGCTGCATTCAGATGGAAATTGTCAAAAAGTGTCACTGTTGCTTTCAAACTGCGTGTTTTATATCCTGCAGACAATATTATTGAATTATTTGAGAGGTCTCTGTACAACGGGCTTCAGATACAGGGATTGATCTCACTTGAAATCCCGTTAGGCAGTGAAACTGCTCCTGCACAACCCTGACAGCTTCAAATGCAACGTCGCATATCCACGTCTGTTTGGGGATTCCCCTCGTATTGAATCAGGTATGCTGTAAGCCATGATGTCAAAACATCCAGAAGCGTTCCAACACAGACAAGCAAGGGTGCAATCTGGGCCAAATCCAGGTATTTGTCAGGGAGCATGCTCGGATGAATGTAGGTCAGGCAAACAAAGGCTAATGCCGCGTATGCACCCGTCTGGGGGAAAGGAAAAGTCAGCAGTCCTGAGAACATTCCGGCCACGATACTTGCACCGAAAATCCAGAAATATTCGTAGAAGGGAATCTCAGCACCGAATGTGACCTTGCGCAGGAGAACAAAAGAAACACTCACGACGAGTGCGGTCCCTGCCCGTGAGAAAACAGTGGCTAATGAAAATATAGGATTGTTTGTAGCGCGCGGTCCCATCAGATTTTCACGCGAGTGTTTGGTAAGCATGCCCAGTGAAAGATAGGGATCCCCGCTTAAAAACGCGGTGATTGCAGGTCCAAGCCCAGCATACATGATTTTGTAAGGATTTTTCTTTTTTGTGAGAAAAAACAGGATTAGCGGATAGACACCTGCAACGATAATAACAACATCTGCGATAAGGGTAATAAAGAGGGGCAGAAATGCTTCTGTTCCCTTGACGGTTTTAATTGAGAAAAATCTGGCTGCACCCACGGCAATCATGCCGATCCAGAAAATTTCCACAAACAGTGAATTGATATGATACATGGTTCTGGACATGCCATCTGCGAAGCTGATTACAGGACGTGTGAACTGTTTTTCATAGTCTACATTCAGTCCTATGAGCAGGGCCAGGACGATGATTGGGAACAGTGAGAATCCTGACTGGATCAGGATTGAAAACAGGTTGTCCGGGAAGATGTTATTCATAAAAAGTTCAGTGAGTGGAATTGCTGGAATGGTGAGGTCGCCAGCACCTGGTATTTTCTGTGTGGGCAGAAGAATTCCGCTAATTGTGCCTATTGCAGACAACAGTACTGTTGACAGCAGAAGATAAAAGAAGCATTTCTTGAAAAGTGCGAGGAGTTTTCTTTCCGCCCGCAGTTCCCATATGGAAATGATAAGCGAGAAAAACACAAGCGGAAAAATAGCATATTTCCCTATATTGATTACAATCTGCGCGATCTGGCCCAGGATTATCCCTGTGTCCGCGCTTTCTGGCAGGAAAAACGCTATGATAAAACCAATAACTGCTCCAAGCAACAGTTTTACCCAAATTTTCATGATAATTGCTCCCTGGTAAAATGCAGGAACCTGAAGTACCTGCCATGGTTATCTGTATACTGGAATACCTCGATTTTGTATAGGGGGATTGAGTTTCAGGAGATATAGTGTGGATAAAATTGATTTCTATTACTGGGAGCGTTCCTCGATTTCACGTATTTTATCCCGTATGCGGGCTGCTTCTTCGTAATTTTCCGCTTCAACCGCTTTTTCCAAATTTACTTTAAGTTCCTCTATCTGGGTTTCCTTCTCTGTCTGTTCAAAATTATATTGGGCAGCTTCCTGTACAATATTGACGGATATACCCGCTTTGTCTACAACCAGCTCGTCAATGTATAACGGGCATTTGACCCGGACGGCAATTGCAATGCAGTCAGAGGGCCTTGAATCTATACTGATATCAGTCCCGTTCTGGTTTAAGATGAGACGGGCAAAAAACGTGTCATCCTTAAGCTCTGTAATTTCAATGCGGGTTATTTCTGTGTTCAGATGCTTGAGGGTTGAAATCAGAAGATCGTGTGTGAGAGGCCTTGGGATTGATATGCTCCCCAATCCAATGAGGATCGCCTGGGCCTCTGCCTGACCTATAAAAATTGGCACTGCCACATCTGAACCAACGGGTCTGATTAGTACAGCGCTGCCATGTTCGGCCTTTGCCACGGTCCATACTTCAGCTGGAACAAGCATTAGAGGATCCTTTTATTTGTACTTTGAAGATAATTAATCACAGCTTGAATGTCTACAAAACCCATGTCAACGGCTATTTCTCCAAACAGTCTGGGATCTCCGTTTTTTTGGCGTTTCAAAACCGCGCTTACCTGATCCTGAGCCATGGCGCCAATTCGCATCAATCCTTCCCCTATTTTTTCTTCAATAACCTCATTACTTCCCATATTTTTTCCTCGTTTCCATTCATGCATTGAAAATGCCATTCCTGATTCTCCCTCAATAATATGACAAAAAAGCCAGGTTTTCAAATATTTGGGGCAAATATTTTGTCACTTGCAACGCATGTGTTTTTCCTCTATAACTATTCGGGTATTAGAATACGCAAAAAAGCGAGGTGCAAACCATATGAATAATGAACGCAGGGTCGTTGTGACCGGAATTGGAACTGTAAATCCGCTTGGAAAGAGTGTAAAGGAGACCTGGGAAAAGGTTCGGGTTGGTAAGAGCGGCATTTCCAATATTACTAAATTCGATGCATCCAATTTTTCTTCAAAGGTAGCAGGTGAAGTCACGGATTTTGACTACAAAGCATTATATTCCGAGGAAAATGCAAAGACAGCAAAGAGACTTGAATCGTTTGTGCACTACGCAGAGGCAGGTCTCCAGGAGGCTCTTGGCCAGTCCAGGCTCGAAATAGCAAAAGAACCAGAACGGGTTGGTATCTGCATAGGAAGCGGTATTGGCGGAATACATTCACAGCTGGAAAACTCAGAAGCACTGATCACCAAGGGGAACAGGAGGGTGAGCCCGTTTTTCATACCAGCAACAATAGGGAATATCGCCTCGGGGTTCTTGAGCATTGTGCATGGAATCATGGGGCCCAACCTGAGCATGCAGACCGCGTGCGCCACGGCCAACCATTCAATTGGTACAGCGCTCATGCTTATCAAGTACAATATGGCAGACGCCATGATCGCAGGAGGTACAGAAGGCACAATCATGCCCCTGTCTTTTGCCGGATTTTGCAATATGCACGCGCTTTCAACACATTTCAACGATGAGCCGACTCGTTCGTCCAGGCCCTTTGACAAGGACAGGGACGGATTTATCATGAGCGAGGGTTCCGGAATCTTGGTCTTGGAGGAGTACGAGCATGCGAAGAAGCGCGGTGCTGATATTCTCTGTGAGGTGCTTGCGGTTGGAATGTCTGGCGACGCGTATGATCTGACCAGTCCCGAGCCTGAAGGCAAGGGCGCCATACAGTCCATGCGCCAGGCCTTGAAACTCGCTGGACTTACCGGAAAAGATATAAACTATGTAAACGCCCACGGGACTTCAACTATAGTAGGTGATGTTGCCGAGTGTAAGGCCATAGCAGAGATTCTCGAAGGCAATACTGAAAATATATGCGTGGGGTCCACCAAGTCATTTCATGGACATCTACTTGGCGCAACAGCGGGGCTGGAGGCCATCCTGTGTATAAAGGTCATGGAAGAAGGTCTTGTACCACCGAATATCAATATTGACAATCTGGATCCTGGAATCACCCTGACTTGTATCAACAGGGAACCTTTAAAAATGGCCGTCAATGTGGCGCTATCCAATTCATTCGGTTTTGGCGGGCATAACTCTTCTCTGCTTTTAAAAAAGCTGTAACAGGTCTGCCAGCTTTGGGACACCAAACTCTGCTTTACAGACAGTAAACATTCTGCTATAAATTTTCTATGAAGAAATTATTGGTGCTCCTGTCCTGTTTCTGCCTTTTATTTTCCTGTAATGAAAAAGATGAATTTGATAAAACAGTCCTGGATTCCCAGGGCGAGGTCATGGACAGGGAAGAAAAGTATATCCAGGCAATTGATGAATACGCTTTCCAGGGGATCCAGTTTGACTTCGGAAAAACGCGCAGTGAAATTCAGGCCAGGCTCGGGACACCAGTAAAGGTCGTTGAAAGTGAGGTCCAGAACATCCACAATCCGGAGCAGAAGGACAAACTGTACATGCTCTATTATGAGGGCCTTTACATCCAGCTCTATCATGTCGTTGAAAACGGCAAGGAGCTGATCATATCCGTTGAAATATCAAGTGACACCTACAAGATCAAGTACGGAATTTCTATTGGAACGCCTTTGTCAGATGTGAAGAAGATTCTTGGGGAGCCAGATTCAGGTACCGAAGATACTCTCCGCTATAATGCCAGCGAGTTCGTTATGGGCATTGTGGATTTTTCGCTCAAAAATGAAAAGGTGGCGGCGATCCGCTGGACATTTCTCCTGAATTGATCGCTGTTTATTTTTTGCCTGTCGCCTTTTCCATAACCGTCTGATACCCGTAATGCATCATGAGATGATCCAGAATGACGAGAGCTGTATAATTTTCTGCAACGGGCCATATCCTCGCAACAATGGTGGGGTCTCGACGGGTAATTGCTTCAAGGTTTTTGTTTTGAAGTGTGTATTTGTCTATGGTGTGCTGCGGCAGTGCGATGGTTGGAGTTGGTTTGATAGTCAGTTTGACAATGATATCCTGGCCAGTGGATAATCCGCCAGTGATGCCTCCAGCCTGATTGGAATCAAAAAACACCTTGCCCTTTTCCGAATGCATCTGGTCATTGCTCTGTATCCCTGTCATGTCCTTGACCCCGAAACCTGCGCCAATTTCCACTCCCTTGACTGCACCAATGCCAAGCATTCTCCCCAATTCCGCGTCAAGCTTGTCAAAAACGGGTTCCCCGAGCCCGACAGGCGCTCCGCATACACGGACTTCAACAACGCCGCCGGACGAGTCTCCCTTTGCGCTGATTTTAAGCGCGGCGTCTGTCATGGCTTTGGCCGCTTCTACATCAGGACAGTTCAACACTGGATGAACACCATATTTTTCACGGATCTGCGCGGAATCAAATTTGGGTGATTTGGCACGGATCCCGTCTATTTCATTTTCTATTTCCGCAAATATCCTCATTTTTTCAAGAAAACGCATATCTTCTGTTATTCTATTTTTTTCATATACTTCCTGATAAAATGGGTCATGATCACAGCGCATATGTTTATAAGCTGTACACTTCTTCATGGCCGACTCTGAGTCTGTCTCTGACATTCGCACGCCAGCCGCTTCACGGACAAAGGCAAAGACTTCAATACCGCATCTTTTAAGAATATTCTTGGCTACAGATCCTGCAGCCACGATGGTGGAGGTGTACCTGCCAGAGAAAATACCTGCTCCTATTGAGTCATCCGCGGGACCATACTTTTTAAATGAAGCATATGAAGCATGACCAGGTCTTGGAGTCCTGTTGGTGTCCTGGTATTGCTTGATGTGTACAAAGTGTCTGTCCAGGTTTGGGATAAGAATGCACAGGGGTGTGCCGTTTGTATGATTTTTGTTTCCTGCATTTTCAACCGTATCAGCGGCATTGACTCCGGTATAGATCACAGGAAGGTCTGGTTCTTTCCTGGGTGATGACAATTCATCTGCACCAGGTTTGCGCAAAAGAAGATCTGCGTAAATCTCTTTTTCAGTCAATAGAATCCCCGCAGGTACTCCCTGGAGCGTCGCGGAAAGTCCCTCCTGATAGGAACCTCCCGATATTGTTGTCTGGAAGAGTCTGCCGAGGTGACATCCGTACATTGCGGGTACTCCTTGTTGATTTTCAACAACCTACTGGCTGGATGTAAAATTGTCAAGGTAGTTGTCCCAATGCCTTTTTATGCGAAGTTTGGTGCAATGGGACAACTACGGAGTTTCGTTGCTTTTATCAGTGTAATGAAGGAATGCAACGAAACTCCAGTGTTTCATTTTTTTCTGATCAGGAAGAGCGAGGCGTCATCCGCGAGATTACCGTTGTATTTTTTAAGATCGCCACTCGTTGCATGCTCGCGAACAGTGTCCATGATAGTTATCATGATTTCATCAAGGGATTTTGTGGCATTTCCCGCAAGGATCTCTGCAAGCCTGGAAAGGCCAAACTGGGTGCCATACTGGTTCTTGGATTCTATAATGCCATCTGTGTACAGGAGCAGGACATCGCCCTCATCCATGGTAAAGGTTCCTGCTGATGTCTTTGAGGCAATGTGTTCAGATATGCCCATAAACGCAGTACGGTTCGCGAGCTCCGGGAGTTCCCTTGTACTGTTTTGATTCTTCTGATAAAGGATTGCAATAACATGGCTTCCAGCATGCGTGATTGTGTTGTTTTCTGCATAAAAATAATTTTGTGTCATGAACTTGTCGCTGCCTATCCTGTCCCTGTTAATCCCGCACAGAATCTTGTTGACAAGGTCGTAAATCTCATATGGTTCAAGCTGGCGACCAACAGAATTGGATGTGGCAATGGCTGTTTGAAAGGCGGTCAGCTGGATCAGAGCCGTTATTCCAGCAGGAAGGCCATGACCGCTGACATCGCCAATGCCGAAATACGCCCCTTTTTCAACAGGATAGCAGTCATAGGCATCTCCGCCCACTTCTGAAGCAGTAACCATGGAGGCTCTGCATTCGTAGCCAGGTATCTGGATTGTCCCAGGGACAATGGAGGTCTGTATTGTTTTAGCTATTTCCATTTCACCCTGCAGACGGTTTCGCTCATGCTGAATGGCCTTTCCTTCAATGATGGCAAAGACAACTTTCAGGTTTTCCGTCAGGGTCAGGCATGCGTTTTCCTCCTCCGGGAATAAGCGGTCAAAGGAATCCTTGAATATGACAATTATACCACGCAGTATGCTGCGATCGAAGATGGGGTAGAGGGCAATAAGTCTCTGGAGGCCGCGCATATCCTCTGGCATTTCCATGAGAATTACGGGTGCCTGCTTTTCAACCAGGTCCTTCACAAGCATATCTCCGCTATTGGCAAGTCTCTCTCTGGGTGTCTGGTTGATTGCCGCAAGATCAAACGGAGTCTTCAGGATGAACTCGTTAATTTGTTCCTGTTTTTTCAAATGTTTGAGCACATCCGTTCTGTTTATGGGGATGCAGTAGCCATAGATATACCTGCTGGATGCAACAGAAAGGAAATTACCTTTTCTTGAATATATTATTGCACCAGAAATACCGTATTCTTTCACGGTCTGGTGTGCGTTTGCACGCTCTATTTCATCTTCGAGCATATTGCGGATAATTGTGAAATCTTCCTCATTGGTGCTGCTTATTACCCTGCCTATAAGTTCATTTTTGAGGTTAAGAGTGTCCTCCAGTTTCAGGATACGCCTGTCAAGATTCTGGGTTCGTTGAAAGAAGTACTCGCCAGTCACGCGGACTAAAATGCCGATGTTGCATAAAATAAATGCCGGAAAAAAGATCGGGTTGAAAAAACCGCTTAGAAAAAAGTGGATGAAAAAGAAAACAAACATGAAAATTGCAATTTTTGAAAGAAGCGAATTTTCGCGGATGACTCCTTCCTGAAATCTGAATATCCGCTTGTTGACTGTAAACAGTATAATTGCCTGGATGAATGAAAAGACAATAAAGACAATGGTGGTGAGTATGTGAAAATCTTCCCATCCAAGGAGCCCTTTTTCCTGCAGTTCTGTCAATGCATCAGAACTGTAAAGTCCGCTTGAAGTTACAAGGGATCCGTCAAATGAATTTCTGAAAAGAAACAGAATCACGGCAAGTATGGCAAGAAAAGAGAGTATTGCATAGGAAATGATGAAACTCCTGAGCCTGGGGGCAAACTCGCCCTCGAAAAAACTCTTTGTAATTCTCTGGCAGTGAATCGAGAACTCAACGAAAAAATTTGCGACAAGATAAAGGATGGTGAAAATTGTGTACAGCATGAACGAGCTTTCCTGTGGAAATTCTTCTGGCAGGAAAGCGGACAGGGTAAAGAGAATTCCGGTGAAAAAAAGCATAATGATTGACATGATAAGGTATTTGGGCCGTTTTCCGAATTGAGAGCGTTCGCCTATGTCCTTCCAGAGAATGAAGGCAACTGTGAGGACGGGAATGAAACTTACAAGATGTATTACGATGAAAATGTTCATCATTCCCTCCTAAAAAGCGAACGGGTTTTAGAGTTCTGTATCTTTATTTTCCTCTGCTT